>DATHFS010000340.1:0-5745 GCA_035317975.1 Cyclobacteriaceae bacterium
TGCTGGCCGTGGCCAACGCCGTTCCGGATTTATTGAAAATTTCAACGGCGTGACTGAAATCGCAACCCGTAGAAACCAATACCCTTAGTTGGTCCAGGTCCCCGCCGGAAAGAGTGGCATACGACCGGTCAAACTTTAAAACGGCAGCGGTGTCATTGGAAAGATCCAGGACAGGTGTGACGAGTTGATCCTGTTCGCCCTGGGTTTCATAATCATAAAAATCCATGTACATCGCTTTGTTGGTGGCGGACAAATACGGCGCCGTACCATTTTGCCAGGTGGTCAACCGATCCGGATTGACCACGCTCCAGGTAGCGGGTAATGAATTGAACTCCTCGATCAAAGGAACCGCTGCTCTGGCGGCCACGACCACTGCCTGGCTTAGCGTGTCATTGGATACTTTACCATCCGTGCTACCGTTGGTCAGAAGAATATGAAAACGAAAGACGTTGGTTGTTGCCGGAGCGAGGGTCAACGGGGAGAAAAATGTTACCGCGGTATCCTTGTAGGCCAGGCTTAGAGAAAAATCCTTTGTTTCCGTTGTCACGCCATTTACAACAAGTTGAATCCGCGCAGAAGAAACTGTATTGTTTCCGTAATTACGGATCTGAACAGCAGGAGCAATGGCAGCAGGGCAGGCTGTCATGGTTGGGGCTACGATACTTCTTACACCCAGATCATTGGCCACACTTACCGGATCGGTGGCGCCCGGGGAGACCAGCAAGCTGGCTCTTCTTGGACTGTTGCCCAACACCGTCACCATTCTGTCGATTTGGTCTTTGGTAAAAATATTCATGCACGGGTCGTCCGTATAATCCATGTAATTTTGAAACATTTTGTCGACGGAGCAGGGTGCCTGAGGTTGCGTGGGGCACCCTCTGGTACTGGCATCCTGAGGCGGAGTATCATTGACATAATCCGTTCCCGTACAAACATTGACATCTCCCCAAATGTGTCGCAATCCCGGAATGTGGCCGATCTCGTGGGTCGCCGTTCTTCCTTTATTGAATTGCGAATATAGATTGGGAAAGTTCCCGCTGCCGAAGGCCCTGTAATCAATAGCAACACCGTCCGTTAACCGGTCGTCAGAAGCATTCTCGAGTCCGGGCAGGCTTGATATGGGCAGTTGGGCATATCCAATGATCCCACTCGGATCGACGAATTTGACGACCCAGATGTTCAGGTAGTTCTCGGCAGGCCAATAGCTTAACGCTTTAAAGGTGGAATTGTCAGCCAAGGTCCATCCGGTCTTCGTTCCTTTTGCCCGAACAATCCCGTTGGTTGGCAACCCTTCCGGGTCTTGCTTGGCGAGTACAAAATGAACGTCAATTGTTCCGGCAGAAGATTTGAATTCACCTGGTGTATTGACCGTGTCCGCATTGAGCCGGGGATAGTCATTATTGATAACGTCGATTTGAGAAAGTATCTGGGCGTCTGAAACGTTTGTTCCCGTTCCGATGAACTCGCCATTGTGTATGACGTGTACGACAACCGGAATGGTATATACCGTGGATTGTGACCGATCACCGGCGCCCAATTTTCTGAGCTTCAACTGGCCGAGCTTGACCTTCATCCATTGTTCAAACTGGTCGGTGGTTTCCCGGTTGGGATGAAGTTGATTTTTTAATTTCTCGTAAGCAACAGTGCCGCATCGTTCTTGTGCAGCGGAATGAATGACAGAGCCAAAAAAAAGCGCGAAAAGAATGAAAAAGGGGCCTTTTGATGAAATCATAAAGGATATAATAATCGTATTCGGTCTAAATTTTCTCTTTAGATCACGGTACGATTCAATAGTAACGTCTAACGGGCAACAGTATGATTTGATGGAGGGGAAATAAAAGAGGTAACCTCTAGGCTGTCATCAGATTGACAACCTCGATCGACAGAATCTCAGGGATGGTCCTCCTGATCGCTTCTTCCACTCCCGCCTTGAACGTCATGGTCGACATTTTGCACGTTCCGCAGTTCCCGACAAACTCCAGCCGGAGGACGTGGTCTTTTGTGATGTCCAACACCCGGACATTACCTCCATCGGCTTCCAGGTAGGGTCGGATGCTATCCAGGGCCGCTTCGATTCGCTCGGTAATATCTTCTTTCTTCACTTTTACGGTGTTCATGGCTAGACTTTGAGCTCCACTTTTATGGTTTCTGTAAAGTTAGCATTTCTTATCGCAATCTGGCGCGCCAGGGATTCCGCCAGGTCGTTGAAAATGGCCGCCAGGGGCCCCTCTTTCAAAACGGCGGGTAATCCGCTGTCGCCGCTCTCGCGTATTCCTTGCACTAACGGGATTTGACCCAGCAATGGAACGCCATACTTTTCCGATAAGTTCTTTCCGCCATCCTTGCCAAAAATAAAATACCGGTTATCCGGCAACTCTTCAGGAGTAAAATAGGCCATATTCTCAATGATGCCCAGGACCGGCACGTTGATCTGCGGTTGCTTGAACATGGCAAGCCCTTTGGTAGCATCGGCAAGGGCTACTTTTTGAGGCGTGGTGACGATTACCGCTCCTGTCACGGGGACAGTTTGCACCAGCGTCAGATGGATATCGCTGGTCCCCGGTGGAAGATCAATCAACAAATAGTCCAACTCACCCCAGTCGGCATCACCGATAAATTGCTTCAGGGCCGAGCTCGCCATCGGTCCACGCCAGACCACGGCGTTGTCGGCGGGAGTAAGAAAGCCGATGGACAGCAACTTGACACCGTACTGCATCAGCGGAACGATTACATTCTTGCCGTTGATTACTTTTACTTCCGGCTGCTCGTGCTCGCAATGGAACATGACCGGAATGGAAGGCCCGTAAATATCGGCGTCGATGAGCCCCACTTTAGCCCCGCGTTGGGCCAGGGCCACCGCCAAATTGGTCGTTACTGTTGACTTGCCTACACCCCCCTTGCCCGAGGCGATTGCAATAATGTTTTTCACGCCCGGAAGAAGGGGTGCCTTGTCGCGCGTTGACGTCACCGAAGAGGTCATTGTGATCTTTACATCAACCGAACTGCCCACTTCCGCCTCGACCGCCGTAAGGCAATCATTTTTTATCTTTTCTTTCAGCGGACAAGCAGGAGTAGTCAGGACTACTGTAAAGCTTACCTTACCTTCTCCGACCTCCAGGTCCCTGATCATGTTCAGGCTGACCAGGTCGCGGTGAAGATCCGGGTCCTGGACGGTGGAAAGGGCTTTTAGTATATCGGATTTAGAGATCATTTGGCTTTGGAAGTTTGGCAATTTAGGGCTTAAAATGCATGCAAAAAATTCTGGTTCACACGTTTCACGCAAAGTAGCCCAATAGGGGGCTTTTCCTCATTGACCTCGGTATTTGGAAGGTACCCAGGCATCGAACAGGCCACGGCGAACACGGCGAACCACAGCGGACACGACGTGAGCTCTTCAAAATTTCGCCGTGCCCGCCGTGTTCGCCGTGGCCTTCCTTTTGCTCCCTCTGCGTCAAATGCAATAGAGCATCCCTATTTCTATTGCCCTACAAATAGGTATCTTTGAAGCCAATTTTATGATTTCACGCGATACCATTGAAGAGGTCAAAAACCGGGTCGATATTATCGATGTGATCAGCGATTTTGTCACACTGAAAAAGTCGGGAACGAATTACAAAGCACTGAGCCCGTTTACCAACGAAAAGACTCCTTCCTTTTTTGTTGTACCCGCCAAAGGTATTTTCAAGGACTTCAGCAGTGGCAAGGGGGGCGATGCATTTACCTTCCTGATGGAACACGAGGGGATGACCTACGTGGAAGCGATCCGGCATCTCGCAAAAAAATACGGCGTCCAGATCCAGGAAGATCAGGTGTCGGAGGAGTTCAGAGCAGAGCAGAGCGAACGGGAAGGGCTTTATATTCTGATGAACTTTGCCAAGGACTACTATAGAAATATATTATCGACTACAGAAGAGGGTAGGGGAATCGGATTGAGCTACTTCCGTGAGCGTGGTTTCAACGACCGTACGCTGGAAAAATTTGAGTTGGGCTATGCCCTCAATGGCTGGGAAAAGTTCAGCGATGAAGCCATCAAAAAAGGGTACAATAAAGAACTTCTGGAAAAGACCGGGCTGGTAGTCAAAAAGGAAGATGGATCCTCTTATGACCGTTTTCGCGGCAGGGTCATTTTTCCGGTACACAACATCTCGGGGAAGATCATTGCCTTTGGTGCGCGCATGCTGGGAAAGGAGCCGAACCAGCCGAAGTACATCAACTCCCCGGAAACGGAAATCTATCATAAGGGCCAGGTGCTCTACGGATTGTACCAGGCGAAGAATGCTATTCGCCAGCACGACAATTGCTTCCTGGTGGAAGGGTATACCGACATCATCTCAATGCATCAGGCCGACGTCGAGAACGTGGTGGCCTCATCCGGAACGGCCCTTACGGAAGACCAGATCAAGCTGATCCGGCGGTTCACAGAGAATGTTACTGTACTGTTTGACGGCGATACAGCCGGGATCAAGGCGGCCTTGCGGGGCATCGATTTGATTTTGAAAGGCGGCCTTAATGTGAGGGTGGCACTCTTCCCGGATGGCGAAGATCCGGACAGCTATTCCCGAAAGGTGGGTACCACGGAGTTTCAAAAATTTTTGAAAACCCACACCAAGGATTTTATCTCGTTTAAAGCAGACCTGTATGCCACCGACGCGGCGGGAGATCCCATTCGCAAAGCCGAGTCCATCAAGGAGATTGTGAATAGCATTGCCCTGATCCCCGATCCCGTGAAACGATCGGTGTATATTCAGGAAACGAGCCACCTTCTGAAAATATCAGAAGCGGTTTTGTTGAGCGAGCTTAATAAGATTGTCATCCAGGATAGGAGGAAAAGAGAAAAAGAAACGCTTCGCGATCAGGAGGCAATCTCACTTCCTCCGGAGGCCATCGATGAGCTTTCTACGCAGGTAAAGGTAGATCCGCAAAGCGTCGTGTACTATCAGGAGCGCGAAACCATCAGGCTGTTGCTTAACTATGCTGATAAGAATCTTGAAACGCAAAATGTAGGCGATTTTTTGCTTCATGAATTGGAAGATGTGGAATTCACCAATCCGCTATTGAAGGAGATATACGACGCGTTTAAGGCCGGCCCTGGCAAGGGTAAGTCCATCACCACCGATTTTTTCCTGAAGGAGGGAAGCGAGCAGGTAAAGCGGCTGGTAACCGACCTGGTTACCCAGCGGTATGACACCAGCCGGCATTGGAGTGAGAAATTTCATATTTTTTTTCCAAAAGATGCCGACGAATTGGACAAAAAGGCGCTGGCAAACGTTCTTCATCTGAAGTACAGGGTAGTTCAGAAATGGATCGAGGACAACAAGGAAAAGATAAAATCGGTGAGCAACCAGGCAGAGGAAGATGAACTAATGGAGCGGCAAACAGAGTTAAAAAGGATAGACGTCGAACTGGCAGAGCAATTAGGGATTGTCAGTGGTAAATATTGATAAGCATGAGGGATAAAATAATGTTAAATACGATAGAAGAAGCCATTGAAGAAATCAAGAATGGCAAGGTAATTATTGTTGTCGATGATGAAGACCGGGAGAATGAGGGGGATTTCATCTGTGCCGCAGAAAGCATCACGCCGGAGATCGTCAATTTCATGGCCACACATGGCCGCGGGTTGATCTGCGCCCCGCTGGTCGAGGACCGGTGCGACGAACTTCGCCTCGACTTGATGGTGAGAGAAAATACAGCTGCCTTTGAAACGCCCTTCACCGTTTCGGTGGACCTGATCTGCCATGGCTG
>DATHFS010000341.1:0-3786 GCA_035317975.1 Cyclobacteriaceae bacterium
TGGTAACAACGCAACTCGATAATGCCGCCGGTCTACTCAAGCCTGAAATGACTGGCAATGCTAAAATTTTCTGTGGTGAGAACAGGCTCATTGACTTGGCAACGCACCGCTTCGTGCGATACTTTCGCGTTGAATTCTGGTCGTGGTGGTGAGCCGGCCGGCAACACGTTTTAATGGTCTCTAAACTTACTATCCTGCTTTAAAGGAACACGAAGATGCTCGCGCAATGAAACGATACTCCGTGAAATTAAATTATACGTGCCCTTCGTACTGAGCGACAGGGTGGTAGCCATTTTTTCCGTCGTGAAGTCGCGATAATATTTAAGATAAATTGCCTCTTGTTCCCTTTTTGAAAGGGTATCGATGCCCCGATGTATATACTTTTTTTTAATATGCTCTTCCTCTTCGTGAAGAATTACTTCCTCAATGGAAGGCACGGGTTCAGTATGCCTTTTCTCATCCAGGGGGAGGGAGGGTTTTGTTGATTTTGATTTAATGATCTTTCGATGAAGGCATTTTAGAAGGTAATATTTAAGAGAATAAACTTCACCAAGCCTTTCTCTTTTTTCCCACAGTTCAATAAAGAGGTCATGCACAGCGTCTTCAGCAAATTTTTTATCCGAAGTCAGTCTCATGCTGTATGCGCAAAGGGTATTGCCATACATCCGGTATATGCTTGAAAAGGCGTCCATACTTCCCGTTTTGAAAGACATCCACAACGTGGGCTCGTTCATACTCCAAAGGTGTTAAAAGACTTCTCAAGTAACGATCCCGCATAAGCGTGATTTGTTGGTTTTGATTGTCCCTCTCCCGAAGAGGTTATTTTTTTACGTAAGTAACCTTAAATGGCATTTTCCGATTACTCCGAATAATATTCGTTGAGGTGTTGTACTGACCGATAAATATTACCTAAACACTTTTGTTAACTAATGCGGGTAGATGGTTCAAAATTGCGGAGAGGTCATTTCATTGTCAATGATGGAATCAGTGATTGCATCATGATAAAAATCATTAAACGGATTAAGACTGGTCACGGCTGACCAGGCAAGCTCTACTATGCCTACTGGAATGTGTTCCTTTGTGTCCGTTCCGATTGGAAGGGGATTGGATATCCGGATGAGATTGAGGACCTGTAGGTAAGCACGTTTTTCATATTTGCCCGTTGATTTAACCCCACGAAAACACCGTGGCAATCAATAAGCGAATACATTTTTGCTGAATTCAGTTTAAAACCTGATATTTATTTTTTATTCTGAGTAACAGATTAATTTAAGGAAATTTTTGTTTGAGATCAATGCACCTCAAAAATTATCCATATCAAAATAAATCATTGATCAACATAAAGGGCGAAATATGGAAAGACATTGCTGGTTTTGAGGGATATTATAAAGTATCCAATTTCGGAAGAGTGAAATCACTTGACAGGGTAATCCCACATCCTCGTTTAGGGACTCAATTTGTTAAGGGGCAACTATTAAGTCAGTCCGTTGCACGAAACCGGAATATTGTAACGGGAGAGCCTATGATTGACTTGCGCGTGACCCTTGCCCTGGAGAATGTTCAATATTATTTCAATACACGAAGGATCATTTATTCAACATTTATAAAAAAAATCAATTATCAGAAGGACGGCCTTTATGTGGTAAATAAAAATGGAGATGGTTTCGATTGCCGTGTGAAAAACCTTGGGCTTGTGACCAAGTCCGAAAAACAAGTAAGGGCTATCGCCAGGGGACGAGTGGATTTCACCTTTCTCAAAACGATCGACCGTTCGAAATGGAAAAAAAATTATTCAAGACGAAAGCCTGTGGAGCAGTATGATTTGAAGGGGAGATTGATAGCGAAACATGAGAGCATTAAGGAGGCATCCAGGAAAACAGGATTTGGCGAAAAGGAAATTATTGGTGTTGCAAAGGGAAGATACACTCAGTGGAAAGGGTTTCGCTGGCAGTATTCAAAAAAATGAGTGAGGTTTTCTGTCGAAAGGTACAATCTCCCGCAGATTTCGCAGATGCAGGTGTGCCTTGGTCGCCAGGAAAACTTCTGATCGAATGCATATCTGCGTTGATCTGCGAGATCTGCGGGAAACCTCTCGCCCTTGTTGGTGTTCGCGTAGGACGCGGGCGGAGACACCAACAAGCCTGCTTACCGTTTCAGTTCGCTAATATCCAGCCCTCACTCCTCCCCCTGGTCAAAAAGCTTCCACGACAACTCTTTGTATTCTTTCAAAAGTCTTTTATACAGCCCTTCCTCTTTTGTGTACCCAATAATCTTTATAACTTCTTTATTTGCAAACTTCCCACCCACCGGTGGCGTCATGCCCGTCACCGTCATTCCTGCTTTTTGCATTCCATGAATGCCATTGGTAAAGTAATTGGTATTCGAATCCTGACCACAGACTTCAAATGTCCTGGTGGAATCGTCCCTGACAATCTGCCAATATTTTGAGTGCATACTTAGGGATCAAGCGTGTTGATAGGGGGTAGTCGATTTAGTGTCCCCTCCTATTTGAAAATGTTATAGTTCGAGGCCATTATTTTATATTCCGGAAGGATTTTTTCGTAAAGTGCCTCGTCCACTTTCTTTAATGAATTCATTAACCCGCCGATACCGGAGTCTTTCAGGCTTACGCGTTGTCTTTTAATATCCTCCATTTTGGTTCGGATCGTGGCCTCCAATTTCTTCAGTTCTCTTTCCGTCATTGCGTTACTTTGTCCTGCAAAATTAAGCTAGTTATAATTCATCTTCTAACCCTGGGAAAATTAAAAGGCTGCTAACGCATTGCAAAACCGGCTATATTTGACTAAGGCAACTAAACTCTTACCCTTATGACCAGGCTTTTCCTTAAAAAAATTGCGCTCCTTGCAATTTCATTCGCTCTTGTAGCCTCGCTACAAGCGCAAGAACTTCCAGTAGGCAAACCGGAAGATGTAGGGCTGTCCCCTGATCGGCTGCAACGCCTGACCTCCGTGTTTGAGGCTTACGCAACAGATAAAAAAATGGCCGGCAGCGTTGTGCTTGTGGCCCGTCACGGCAAAGTAGCCTACTTCAACGCGTTTGGAAAACGGGATTTGGAAGCAAATGCACCAATGCAAAACGATGTGATCTTCCGCATTGCTTCCCAATCGAAAGCGTTAATAAGTGTGGGCATTATGATCCTGCAAGAGGAGGGCAAATTATCAATAGCCGATCCGGCAGGAAAATATTTGCCCGAGTTTATGGAGACCACCGTCGCCGTGCCAAAATCGGGCGGTGGATATGATGTGGTGAAGTCCAAACGTGCCATCACGCTGCGCGATCTGCTCACACACACGGCCGGCATCGGTTATGGCTATGGACCTGCAGCCGACAAATGGAAAGAAGCAGGAATTCAAGGTTGGTATTTTGCCGATCGCAACGAACCTATCGCGGCCACTATTGCAAGGATGGCCAAACTGCCGATGGACGAACATCCGGGAGAGAAATTTGTGTATGGATACAACACCGATATTCTGGGAGTCGTGATAGAAAAAGTTTCGGGCAAACCATTGGACGAGTTTATTACATCACGAATCCTTGCTCCGCTGGGCATGAAGGACACCTATTTTTATTTGCCGCAAAATAAAGTGAACCGCCTCGCAGCAGTGTATTCAGCCTATGCCGACAAACCCCTGGAGCGCTCGCCTGATCCGGGCGGCATGGTTGGCCAAGGCGCCTATGTAAACGGACCACGCAAAAGTTTTTCCGGAGGCGCAGGGTTGCTTTCCACTGCATCGGACTATGCCCGGTTCTTGCAGATGATGCTCA
>DATHFS010000342.1:0-7152 GCA_035317975.1 Cyclobacteriaceae bacterium
CATGCAACTCACTGCATTCTATGATATTGGAACCAGTTGGACTGGCCCTTTGCCATTTAACTCTACGACCAGCGCCCGTACCCGGATTGTGCCGGAAAACCAAACAACAACAGGCAGCCCTTTCCGGATAGAACTCAATGAGTATTTGAACCCCTGGATTTATAGCTACGGCTTTGGCTTCCGTACGGTGATGCTGGGATACTATGTGAAGTTTGACCTGGCCTGGCCGGTGGAAAATTACAAGGTGCAAAACCCCCGTGCATTTGTGACGTTAGGGTTTGATTTTTAGTTCTTTGCAGATCCACTCCCATTTTACTTCATCATTCATAATTCGAATGTTGAATAATGAATGAAGAATGAAGAATGATGAATATTGGAGTGGGCTTCCCACAGCACGAAGTAGACTCCCGCAGGAACGATATAATTACGACATTTAAGTTATAGTATGCCCGGGGCAAGGATGGGCCAAAAAGGTTATCTTGCGGCCTTAACCATTGCACCATTTCATGATCAAATCAATGACTGGCTTTGGCCAGGCGGTACTCCACCGCGGGGATACCAACATTACAGTAGAAGTAAAAAGTTTGAACTCAAAGTTCCTGGATTTGACCCTGCGCTTGCCCAGGATCTTTTCCGAAAAGGAACTTGAGCTACGAAACCTGATAACGGAAAAATTAGAACGCGGCAAGGTTTCTCTTTCCATTGATTATCAACAAACCGGAAAAGCAGAGGTCCGCCAGACGTACAACCAGGATTTATTCGTTGCCTACTATGCGGAACTGAAGAAACTTGCCGATCGTGTGGTAGCCCCGTCCTATGACACCATTTTTTCCATTGCGCTCAATTCGCCCGATGTCATCCAGGGGAACGGAAAAGAGGAACTGGAACCCGCGGAATGGGAGAGAGTGAATAGCCTGATCCTGGAAGCTATTCAAAATTTTGATGCGTTTCGGATGGCGGAAGGAAAGTCCCTGGAAGAAAGACTGGTCCAGTACATTACATCGATTCAGGCCAGCCTTTCAAAAGTGGAAAGCCTTGATCCCAAGCGGATCGAAAGGACCAGGACACGAATAAAAGGGAGTGTTACCGACTTTTTTGGCAACGAAGGTTTTGATACTAACCGTCTTGAGCAGGAAATCATTTATTATATCGAAAAACTGGACATCCACGAGGAGCGCGTCAGATTAAAAACACACCTGGATTACTTTTTGAATGTGCTCGCTGACAATCAATCCAACGGAAAAAAACTGGGATTCATCTCCCAGGAGATCGGCCGCGAAATCAATACCATTGGCTCTAAAGCCAACGATGCGGAAATGCAAAAACACGTGGTGATGATGAAGGAAGAGTTGGAGAAAATAAAGGAGCAGTTGAATAATGTGGTATAGTGTTGAAGTGTTGAAGTGTTAACGTGTTGAAGTGTTGAAGTGTTGAAGTGTTAACGTGTTGAAATGTTTACGTGTTAAGGTGTTTAAGTGTTGATGTGTTGAAGTAAGGTGTGTACTACACCATTTGGTACCCACCAAACACCAGCACATCAGCACAACCCCCCTCATTTTTTGATCAGGAACGAGTAGCTCTTAAGCACTTTCTGCGCGGGGTCAATACTGGCGATGAATTTAAGAATGTTTTGGTGAGTCGGCTCCTTCATAAAGGGAATTTCCTGTTTTGAATAAAGCAAGAGAAGGTAGTTGATTTCAAGGGAGTTTTCGGTAGAGACTTCATAGTCTACCGCCTTCGATCGAGGAAAGGTATACACCGTTTGGGCCGCCAGTTTTTCCTGACGTTCGGAGTTGTTGGGAAATAATTGGGAACTCTCTTTGTCGCTCAGGATAAATGCCGTCAGATACCCTTCTTTCCAGGGAGTTACTTCAAACGTTAATTGGTCGGGTGAGGCATAGCCCTCCCGGACGCCTCGCACTTCCATATTGAACCCCTGATCTTTAGCGCTGTGATGAACGACCACGGTAGCATCGATCCACACATCATACATGATCGCACCGTATTCGTTCAGTTTCTTATCTTCTTTCACAATGCTGAACTCCGATACCTCCCCCGAAATGGCCACGGAGGCGAGGGATTCAAAAAGCTCTTTCATCTGCTCGGGTTTTTCAGAATGATACATCAGGTTGGATTCTGAAATAAATTCCGGCACACCCGCCAGACGGAGTGCCGCAATTTTAGCTTGATTGATGGCGTTATCGCGGGCTTGCATCGGCGTGATGTCGTTGGAGACCACCCACTCGCCCTTCACGTTTTCCACTCTTTTCTTTTGCTGGCCAAAAGTGGAAGACGTGCCCAGGACACAAACGATCAACAAGGAAAGTAATAGTGAATTGGTCATACTATAAAGCTCTTGTATTCTTGCCGGACTTGATTTGCTACTGCCATCTCCAGGTTTGCCATTGGGTACCCAGATCGGGGGCAACCAGCACCTGGGGCGTTTGCTTCAGACTATTTTCAAGAAGCGACAGTTTGGGCATCTCTTTTTGAAGGTAGTCTCTCAATTCATCCAGTGTCACGTTCCCTTCGGTTTCTTTCAGCTTGTGCAAAAGGCAATAGGTAAACAATCCATGTGACTCTTTGAGCAAAGGCAGGGATACCTCTTCTCCCGTGGCGGCGGTGAACACCACGACGTTGCCGTTGACAATATCTCCTTTTGGTTTTACTTTTACCGTTCGCGCTGCTAACAATCCATTTTCACCCCGGCCGCCACCGCTGAAACAAGCATCAAGAAATACAGTCACTCTATCCGCTTTCGAAGCGGCCAGTTTTTTATAAAGGTCGTTGAGAAGGATGCCCTCTTTCAGACTGGAGGCGGTAACATCCACGGGAATAATATAACCTTGCCTGGTTTGCTCATCGGGAAGGCCGTGACCGGCATAATAAAATACGAGCTCGGCATGAGGAGTAATTTTAGCAAGCTCGACAAGCCGCTCCACCTCCCTGCCCATTTGCCCACGGGTGGCATCGGTGAGCAGGAAGACCTGATTTTCGGGGAAGCCCAGGGTCCTTACCAGATATTCTTTGAACACCACTGCGTCATTTCGCGCAAACACTACATTCTGTTCAAACTGAAGATCAGTTTGAAAACGCTGATAATCCTCATTGCCAATCACGAGGGCAAACCGATTAGCGTGCTGGCCGGCATGAAGGGGAATATTCCGATCTACTTCGGAGTGCAGGGAGGCCATGGTCACCGTCGGATTCTTAAACACCTCACCTTGAACACTCACGCGTGTAGTGGCAAGCGGTTGATCAAGGTGGGCCGTGAACGTTTTTTGTGAACCATACTTTCCATACTTTTCCCTGATGATAATATGGATTGGGACTTCCTGGTTGTAATAGCGTGCGGTGACAATAAATGAGGAGTTCAGTCTGATGCTTTCTCCCTGGCCCAGCCGGGCAATGGGAAGATAAACGGGATCCAAACTCAAAACATTTTCCGGGAGTTGCACCTCCACGGCAATCTCTTGCGCACTGCCGGCCCCGGTGTTTTGAACCAACACTTCTAAATTGGCGGGATAGTTGGCCTTCAAATTGCCCCCGGCTTGTGAAGTGAATATACCGTCGGCAGCGACCACGTCGGGCGGTTGAAATGCCAGGGTATTGAACTCCACTTCCACGGGTTCGCTATCCAGGCCGTTGGGTTCGGTGACGGTAATTTTAAGCAACGCCTTTCCACTTTGGACATTCAGTCCACCTTTCAAAATAGTGGTAATAGTCTGGGATTCTCCTGCTTCAATTGCCGGAATAGGAGGAGAAATTACGGTGACGTCCTGCGTCATGCCGGTCAACTGAGAGACCACTTTCAATCCGCGTGCTATTCCTTTGCCTTTATTGCTGATAATAAATTCTACGGTGGCAAGTTCTCCCGCATCCAAACGACCATTGCCGTCGGCATCGCGAAATAGAATTGAATTCTCCGCCACTAAAAGAAGCGGCGGAAGCCGGGGGTCCGATTTTGAAGAGATAAAATCACCAATATCCCAAAGGAGCACAGCTTTATCCTCACCCCCTGAGGCCACCTGTACCCCATCGGGAGAGAATGCTACAGCAAGAACGGAACCAACATGTCCGAATAAAGTTTTAACAAGCGACCCACTGGACACATCCCAAATCCTGACGGAACTATCAAAGCTTGAAGAGGCGAGGTGTTTGCTGTCGGGAGAAAAGGCAACCGAAGAAACTAAATCCGTATGCCCGTACAATCGTTTCACGGGTTCTCCATTTTGGACGTTCCAAAGCCAGATGGAATTGTCGCTGCTTCCGGAGGCAAGCCACCGTCCATCCGGGGAAAAAGCAATTGAAATGACGGAATTGGTATGCCCTGAAAACGTTCTTACAAGGCTGCCTTCCTGAATGTTCCATAGCCGGACCGTTTTGTCCTCGCTTCCGGAGGCCACGTACAATCCATCCGGAGAAAAGGCTACTGAAAAAACGCGGTTGATGTGTCGAAATGCCTTTAAGGCGAGGCCGGTCTGAGCGTCCCAGACCTGAACAGAATTGTCGTCACTCCCGGAAGCCAGGTATTTTCCATCAGGAGAAAAGACAACTGAAAAGACTTGCTCCGTATGTCCAGAAAATGTTCTGAGAAGGTTTTCATTGGCGGAGCTCCAGAGCCGCACCGTTTTGTCCCGGCTGCCGGATGCAATGTACTTTCCGTCGGGGGAAAATGTTACAGACCGTATCCCGTTGGTATGACCGGAATAGGTTCTGACAAGAGTACCCTGCCGGACATCCCAGAGATGGATCGTTCTGTCTCCACTCCCCGAGGCCAGGTATTTTCCGTCGGGAGAGAAAGCGACGGCCAATACATCGAGCGTGTGTCCCAGAAACGTGTGGGTCAGTTGAGCCCGACCTGGGTTGGGAATAAGGAGCAACAAGAAAAAAACGGTATGGATCGCAGCAGTTGTTTGTATTGAAACGAAACGATTCATCTTATTGGAGTTGTAAACCAGTGCTATAACAAGAAACGCTGGATTATCATTCTTATTGGCCGCCACAGTAGGGTTACAAACCGATTCTCCCCTTCCTCCCGCCTGGGTCCACAGCAACAAAACTCACGCCAAATGACTAAATTCGGCTGTTCCCAATTCGAATTACGATGAAATTATGACGACGAGAAGAATTTTTTTAAAAAACACGGGCGCGATCGCTGCCGGTGCTGCTCTTTCACCCTTATTGACGTCTCACCTCAAGGCAGGGGTGTCTCCCAACGACAAATTCACCATCGCCCTGATCGGTTGTCATGGCATGGGGTCGTATGATCTCAAAGACCATTTGAAACTTCCGGAGATCGAGTGCGGTGGGCTTTGCGATGTGGACGAGACCGTGTTGAATGAGCGGGCAGCGGAAATCAGCAAACTAACCGGAAAAACGCCTAAACTTTTTAAAGACTACAGGAAGGTATTGGAGGACAAAAGTATTGATGCAGTGATTATCGGTACACCGGATCACTGGCATTGTCTCATGACCACCCAGGCATGTGAAGCAGGGAAGGATGTCTATGTCGAGAAACCATTAGCTAATTCGATAGGTGAAAGTGAGATCATGCTCAAGGTTGCCCGAAAATACAATCGGGTGGTTCAGGTAGGACAGCAGCAGCGCAGCGGCCAGCACTGGCAGGATGTAGTCGCCCTGGTCAAGTCGGGTAAGCTGGGCACGATCCGGAAGATAAAGACCTGGGCTTATTTCGATTATGGAAAGGCGAGGCCAAAAGTACCGGATGCGCCGGTGCCTTCCGGCGTGGATTACGATTTTTGGCTTGGTCCCGCAGCCAAGAGACCATTCAATCCCAATCGGTTTCACGGCAGTTGGAGATTTTATTGGGAGCAGGGAGGAGGGTTAATGACCGATTGGGGTGTTCACCTTCTTGACATTCCACTATGGGCCATGAATGTAAGAGTACCAAAATCCGTTTCTTCCTCTGGTGGAATTTACGCTTACCCCGAGAACGCTATGGAGACGGCCGATACGCAATCGGTGATTTATGATTTCGGCAATTTCCTGCTCGAGTGGGACCACACCGGCGGAATTACAAAAGGACTGTATGGAAGAAGTTATGGTGTGGCCTTTATTGGCAATAATGGAACCCTGGTTGTGAACCGCGAGGGTTGGGAGTTGATTCCTGAAAGCGATGGATCCATTCCGAGGATGGAAGCAATTCCCTTGCAGCCGGCGGACGCCCACGACCATGAGAAGCATGTAAAGAACTTTGTCGAGTGCCTCAAGACCCGTCAGCAGCCGGTTTGTGATATTGAGTCAGGAAGAAACGCCGCCGTCGTGGCGCACCTGGGGAACATCGCTTACCGGACGGGGAATAAGGTGTATTGGGATGATGAAAAGAAAACGTTTGGAAAGGATGCTAAAGCAAATGCATTGATAAAGCCGGAGTACCGGGGACCGTGGAAGTTCCCGGGTCTTTAACCGCGGAGGCGCAGACCTGTCTGCCGAAGCCTTGGCGCAGGCAGAGGCGCAAAGTAGGCGCAGAGGCAAGAGATAATTTGGTTTGATCTTTCAAACTATAGAGACGGAATATTCGCATTTCTTTTTAAGCAGATTGAGTAAGAAGGCAACCAACAGGATGCTTACCCCGATAGCGCCGATCCAATCCGTGGCTGTCAAGGTCTAATTCAGTTTGGCCAATGCACTAATATACCGTTCGGGTATTTCACCTTTGGTCGCGGTTTGATAGTCGCTGTAGCTGCAGGGCACCATGGTGTTCCGCGGGTATTTTGAGCCGGGCATGAATTGGCCGACCTCCATCCACCATTTTTCAGTGAACTTGCTTTTAAAAAAGACGATCGTCTCCGGATCCACGGGCATAGAGACCACGTATTTCAGGAAGTCATTCGATTTGAAATTGTTCTCCTGCTTGCGTCGATAAAACCCTTCTACAAAATACCAGATCATGGTAGCCACCACGGAAGCCGTTTTCTTATGTGCATCGTCCTCTGCGGGGTTATATTCATAAAAACCAATGGAGCTGAGCTTTTCATTGAGTCCGGCGTACCAGCAAATCTGGCATGCCTCTTCGCCGCTGAGGCCAAAGGGTTGGGCATTCGCATTCCCCGGGGCATCGGAGGACTTGACTGCGGTGACATCGAATGAAATCAGATCGGCATTGCGGATGGAAGGCTCCATTTCCGC
>DATHFS010000343.1:0-5206 GCA_035317975.1 Cyclobacteriaceae bacterium
CAAAGGCTGGGCCGGTGCTTTCCTATACAATCCAAAAGCCAAAGCCGCACTCGATCGGTTCTACGCGCGACCCGACACGCTGAGTTTAGGCGTATGCAACGGCTGCCAGTTGATGATGGAGTTGGGCCTTGTCTACCGCGACCAACCCACCATCGAAAAGTTCCGGCTGGCCGGGTTTGGCGACCATCCCAAAATGCACCACAACGGATCGGGAAAATTCGAGTCGACGTTTATCAACGTGACGGTCCCCAAAAACAATTCGGTGATGCTTGCCAGCTATGAGGGCGCGCGCCTGGGCGTATGGCTGGCGCATGGCGAAGGTCAGTTCAGGCTTCCTGCTGATCACTCCATTTATCAAATAGCCGCCGCATTCTCCTATCCCGAATATCCCGGCAACCCCAACGATTCCGATTTTGCCGTCGCGGCATTGTGTTCCCACGACGGAAGACATTTGGCCATCATGCCGCATATTGAACGGTCATTGTTTGCGTGGAACTGGCCGTATTATCCACGGGAGAGGAAGAGTGACGAGGGATCGCCTTGGTTTGAGGCATTTGTGAATGCGAGGGAGTGGGTGGGGGAAATTGGTGATCGGTGATCGATAAGCAGTAGGCAATGGGCAATAGGCAGTAGGCAAAAAGTATTACGTGGTAATATAAAGTTGAATCCCAGTCACCATTGGGAAAAGTAAGCAGTAGGCAATTGGCAAAAGTATTATGCAGTACTATAAAATTGAATCCCAGTCGTCATCGGGAAAAGTTGGCAGTAGGGTGACTGCTGATAATCAAGGTATAAGTCCCATAGGGACGAAATATTGGTAACCGTTGCCCAACTCTTCATTAAAGTCCCGTAAGGGACGAAATCTAACCGGGGATAGGCTCAGGTAGCAAGTAAAAAACATAGCGTATGGACAAACAAAAATTGCAAGAACGGCAGGAACTGATTCTTGACTTGGTGAGAAAATTTTGCGCTGAAAAACTGAATGAAGAATATTTTACGCTTTCAGAACGACTCGTTCGTAAACTGGGACGGAAAAGAAACAATCCCTTAGTAGCCGGACAAGTTGAAGTTTGGGCAGCCGCCATTATTCACGTTTTGGGAACAATCAATTTTCTTTTTGACAAAGCTTCTCAGCCGTACAGTACCGTTGACGAGATCCACCAATTTTTTGGAACGAAAAAAGCGACAACGACCGCGAAATCAAAAATCATTCGCGACTTGCTTAAGCTTGGCTATTTCGACAGAGAATTTTCAACAGGCGGAATGAAAGAGGCTAATCCACTTAATAAAATGGTTATGGTGAACGGACTGATCGTTCAGATTGACACCTTGCCGGCGCAGTATCAGGAAATAGTAAGGCAAGCGAGGGCAGAGGGAAGGGACGTATCATTCACAACACCTTAGAGGAGAGAATGTGAAAGAATCACAATTCTTTGCAGAATCCTCATTCTTCACGATGGCCCAGACCCGGCAACTGCAGACAAACCCGCGGTAGTTTCTCGAATCCTTTTTAATGCTCTGACATTGTTGAATAATGTAAACGGTCCACTATATTGGTAGAATCAGAAATATTTCCCAATACGGGAACATTTGATTACATTTGACAAAACGTTTTATTACGTGAGAGTAATTGCCAAGAGAACACTTCGGGAGTTTTGGACAAAACATTCGGACTGTGAACAAAGGCTGAAGTCCTGGTACCAGGAGGCGGAGAAAAGGGAATGGAAGAATACAAATGAGATAAAGAAAGAATATCCGACAGCGAGTATTTTGGGGGGCAATAGAGTGGTATTCAACATTAAGGGAAATAATTATCGATTAATCGTAAAAATCAATTTTCAGTACCAGATGATATGGATACGATTTATTGGGACACACAAAGAGTACGACAGGATTGATGCCACAGAAATTTAACGACTATGAATGTAAAGCCAATAAAGACAAAAAAGGACTACCAACAAGCTTTGGACAGGCTTGAGGTTATTTTTGATGCCAAAAAGGGAACACCGGAAGGCGACGAACTTGAAATACTGGGAATTCTGATAGATCAGTATGAAAATGAACATTCTCCGATCGACTTGCCCGACCCCATCGAGGCCATTAAGTTTAGAATGGAACAATTGGGCTATTCTCAAAACGACCTTGCAAAAGTAGTTGGACTCAAAAGCAGAGCGAGTGAAATCCTGAGTAGAAAGAGAAAGCTATCGCTTGAGATGATCCGACAATTGCATGACAAATTAAATATTCCAACGGACGTTTTAATTCAAGCCTACTGAATAGACCGCCGAAAGAGTTATAATTTTGGGAGTCTTGAGTCCCTAGTCCTTGGTCTTGAGTAGGTGGCACTTAAGTCCATAGTTATCTCCAGCTCAAGACTCAAAACCAGGCTTTGTGAAGTTACCCATTTAACCCATGGAATAATATGAAAATAATGACCAAGTTCCACGTCTCCTTTTTGGTGAACCTGTTCTTCATCACCTCCCTGAATGCACAAACCAAAGTCTACGATAGCGCATCCATCGCCTCTCTAAAGAAAGAATTATTTCCCATCGTTGCTTCAAAAGAAAAGCAGGTTCAGGAAATGGTGGATATGGTTTTTAGTTTCGGTGAGCTCGGCTTTCAGGAATTTGAAACATCAAAGTACTTAACGGATATCCTGACGAAAAATGGTTTTAGTGTCGAAAAAGGAATTTCAAACATACCCACCGCTTGGTTAGCGAAATGGGGAAGTGGCAGTCCGGTAATTGCTTTAGGGAGTGATATCGATTGTATCCCCAAAGCTTCTCAAAAGCCCGGCGTAGCGTATAAGGACCCCATCGTAGAGGGCGCCCCCGGACATGGTGAAGGGCATAATTCCGGTCAGGCTGTCATTATTTATGCAGCAATAGCCGTTAAGGAAATCATGCAGAAAAATAATATTCCGGGCACATTGCTGATTTGGCCCGGAGTGGCCGAAGAACTATTGGCCAGCAAAGCGTGGTATGTGCGGGACGGCTATTTTAAAAATGTCGATGCCTGTATCTTCACCCATGTCAACAGTCAATTTAATTGCGATTACGGAGATAATGGAAGCGATGGGTTAGTATCCATAAGCTTTTCTTTTGAAGGGGATGCAGCGCATGCCGCCGGCGCACCCTGGCGTGCCAAAAGTGCGTTGGATGCAGTTGAATTGATGGATGTGGGATGGAATTTTAAAAGGGAACATTTAAAACCAACGCAACGCTCCCACTATGTAATAACCGATGGCGGAGATCAGCCCAATGTCGTGCCCTCCAAAGCAAGTGTATGGTATTTTTTCAGGGAAAGAACCTATAAGGATATTCAGAGCATGGTTGACGCCGGAATAAATATTGCAAAAGGGGCTGCCATGATGACGGATACAAAAATGAACTATCAGATTATCGGAACAGCCTGGCCGAACCATTTTAATAAACCCATGGCGGTTGCCATGCATGCCAATATCATGAAAGTCGGATTGCCCGAATGGACTGAAGCCGACCGGCAAATGGCATTGGCCGTTCAAAAATTAGTGGACGCTCCCAAGTTGGATAAAAATGGAAAGCCAATTGATGGGTTGAGTTTAAAAATCGATTCCCTGAAAGGCTCCGTGCCTTTCTCCTGGGGCGGCGGCTCTGATGATATCGCCGATATATCCTGGACTGTCCCGACCATTGTATTAGGGTACCCCGCCAATATTCCCGGTACAAAAGGGCATCATTGGGCCGATGCGATTGCCATGGCCACGCCCATTGCCCACAAGGGTACACTGGCCGGAGCAAAAGTAACGGCATTGACGTTAATTGATTTGTTTACAAACCCAACGATCCTTCGCGACGCGAGGGATTATTTTAAGAATGTGCAGACTAAAGATGTGCACTATATTCCTTTTATCACCGAAAAAGATCCTGCTCCTGTTTATTTGAACAGGGAAAAAATGGCGCCGTACCGGAGTGAGATGAAGAAATATTACTATAACCCGTTAAAATACAAAACGTATATGGAGCAATTAGGCATTGTGTATCCAACGCTTGAAAGCAGTAGGCAGTAGGCAAGGGGCAGTAGGCAATGCGTATTCCGAGGTATATAAATTTGACATTTCGAAAAAAAATTAATTGCATAGCATAAAAAAAGCGCTTTCCGGATCGATTACCGGAAAAGCGCTTTTTTAATTCTGCTTACTATTTCTACATAACGTACTGTTGAGTATCCTCAACGTCCGTTATGATCATCATTACAATTGTTGTTACCGTCTTTTTCATCTTTGTCATCATCTTCATCACCGTCTTTATTGCCGGACTCTCCGCATTTCTTGTGGAGCTGGATGTTGCCGCCCTTCAGTGTGCCCCCGGCACTGTAACCATTAGAGAGTTCCAGGCTAAAGGTGTCGTCGCGTCCGCGCTCGCCTTTGTCAGAAACAATTACCTTGTAGGTGAACGGACCTTGACCGTTGACTCTGGCAATCCCTTCGATCTGACGTGTCACCGCATCGATTACGATGTACGCCGTCACGCTGGTGCTCTTGACTTTCACGCCATTTGCGCAATGGTCATTGTAAGAAAGCTGACCCCAGAACTTGCCATTCTTAATGCCGCCGGAAACACCGAACGTCGCCTTGTCACTACACGACCCGTTGATCCAACCGCCGCCGGTTATGAAATCCGCACAAGGCTTAGGAGGAAATACGCCGCTGCCCGAACCGCTGCAGACCGTGACACTGTCGGTGATCATCGTCACTTCACCATTTAACGCCCACAATTTACCGGAGACGTCTGAACCAGAAGTCATGGTAATAGTAGTGTTAGCAATAACGCTTCCGACAAATTGAGCGCCATCAATCGTCGCGGAAGACCCTACCGCCCAAAACACGTTCGATCCATTGCATGTCGCACTGCTGTTGTTGCGCGCGATGACCTTTGAACCGCTCATCGTTACGAGGGTGGAGCCCATCTGAAAAATGAACAGGGCATCACTGTTACCTTGAAAATCAAGATAAACGGTTCCATTCACCTGCAAGTTGGCAGAAGGTGCAAAACTATAAACACCGGGTGTGAAGGTAAGGCCATTCAGTTGTGTAACCCCTGAATATATAGTATCGGGCACCTGGGCCACGAGAAAGTTATAGGCAGTGACGGCATCATTATGAGCCTGGGCTGCAACAGGACCGGCCGCATAGACCGTTCCGGTCACTATACCTAATCCCCCTGTC
>DATHFS010000344.1:0-8325 GCA_035317975.1 Cyclobacteriaceae bacterium
AAATAGCCTTTATAGTCTTGTGTAAAAAGGTCGAAGCCCCAGTTCTTTCCCAGGATATTGGCTTGAAGGTCAACGGCCCTGGATTCTCCAAACCGCTCGATGTTTGAATTATTCTGCGGGATGGCCGCCACTAACTGAAACCCGATTCCAAAGATGTAGGTCCCTGCTCCCGCGTAATAGGAAACATTCGGCCGGTATGTAAGCTTTTGACGATTGTCTTTTAAACTTTGGAGGACGAAGGAGGTCCTGCGCTGCTTAACGACGGGCCAGACAAAAAAATACTCCGGGAATTGCTGAACATACTTTGCCCTGGCCAATTCATTCAGGTCTTCCTGTTGAGCAGCGGCATTTCGAAATAATAGCAACAGGAATAGGAAGAGTAGTCCCCTCAATGTTAAGAATTTTAAACCGCAGAGGCGCAGGGGCGCAAAGGAGGCGCAGAGAATTGATAAAATAGTTGACAAAGTTTTTTCATCTGAAATTTAGCAGCAAAATATAGCACCTAATAAAGGTAAAGAAAAGTTTGCAACAACTGCCCACGGATTAGGGGTGATCATTTGTAAAAAATAGTAACATACTTGGCGTAAGACTTTTGCCAAATTTCCATTGATTCGCTGCGCCTCCTTTGCGCCCCTGCGCCTTTGCGGTAGAAATTCTGCGGGAAAAACCTTTGACAATCGGCAAAAATAGTGATACATTTTGCACTACGGCACCTTCATTGTCGTCCATCAAAACAACTTCTAAAAGTATGAAAACCAGCATTTCAATCAGGTTATCCGTCTTCCTTCTGGCTTTGTCTCTTTCCCTCCCCTCCTTTGCCTGGGACCGCGCCGGCCACATGGCAAGCGGGGCCATTGCTTATCACTTTCTGAAGCAGTACAGTCCGTCGGCTATCATAAAATTCGTCAAGATCCTTAAAGCTCATCCTCAATTTGCTTCCCGGTGGCAATCAAAATATGATTCCTTGCCCGATATGCAAAAGGATTTGTTTTTGTTTATGGCCGCTGCACGCTGGCCGGATGATGTGAAGGGAACATCGTACGATCATCCCGACTGGCATTACTATGCTATCCCGGTTACTTTTTTACCCGCTGATACGCAACCCCCGAAACAGGACAACAGCATTGTCCAGTTTGCAAACAACCTGAATATTGTCAAGTCGCAGTCGGCCAACCAGGGCAACAAGGCCATAGCGTTGTGTTGGGTATTTCATCTCATGGGAGATTTTCACCAACCCCTGCACGACGTGAATTTGTTTTCGGCCGCTTTCCCCGTAGGCGACCGGGAAGGCAATGACTTTCTGATCAAGGATCCGGCTAACGACCTGCACCACTACTGGGACGATGTATTCTTGCCGGATGCAAAAGTTAACTATAAATCCGCAACCTGGTTTTCGACGGTTGACGATGCGGCGAAGAATGCCAAAACCAAAAATGGCGGTGTCGTCTTTAACAGTACGACGGTCATCGACACAAAGGCCATTGCCAATGAGGCTATCGCGCTGGCAAAGTCCTCCGTCTATAAGTTCAAAGGAAAACTGTTAAAGCCTGGTGTGAAAGGGGGCGCGGCAGCAGTTGCTCTTCCCGCCGGTTATTCAACGGAAGCGGGAAAGATTGCTTCAAAGCAACTGACCCTGGCAGGGATGCGATTGGCAGTTGTCCTCTTCCAGAATCTCTAGTTCTCAAGACTTTGGAAACAATTAAAAAAGAAGATTAAAATGAAACATCGCGGATTTTCACGGCGGGACTTCGTCTCTATGGGGGCAGTGGCCGCAGCATCAGCAATGAGCACGGCGGCAGCCGGTCACGTGACTGACGACCAGGGTAAGAAAGAAAAAGGCATGCTCAATGTAATTGATTTCGGCGCCAAGGGTGATGGTAAAGCAGATGACACAGCCGCCATTCAAAGAGCATTGAACGCGGCGGGAACAACCAACGGTTCCGTATTTATTCCGCAGGGAACCTATCTCTGCTCGGAATTGAAAGTACCTGTTGGAATTGGGATTCACGGCTTGCCGGCAATGGACTACAGAAAAGGAATGGGCTCGGTACTTAAATTCAAAGGAGGGACGAAATGCCTGATCAATCTCACCGGCGCTTATGGTGCTTACCTGTTTGGCCTCTGTTTGCACGGTGGTGATATCGAAGGCGGAGCACATGGAATCATGGTAGACAAACCGGATTACGGCACACAGGAAGATACACCCCGGATCGACATGTGCCGCATTGAACATTTTACGGGCGATGGCATCCGGCTGGAACGAATTTGGTGTTTTGTTGTAAGGCACAGTCATTGTTACTCCAATAAAGGTTGCGGCTTGCGGGTCCGGGGCTGGGATGGATTTATCCTTGACAACTGGTTTTCAGGAAACGGGATGGCGGGGTATGCCGCCTATGATGAAAATGCGTCGAACACCCTCACCGGCAACCGGATTGAGTGGAACCACGATGGCGGCATTATCATTCATGGAGGGAGTACCTATAACATTACCGGTAACTATATCGACCGGTCGGGACGATGCGGAATTGCCTTGTTGCCGCGGGGAGGTGAAAAAAATTGTCATACCCTCGCCATCACCGGCAATGTGATCTACCGCAGTGCAAAGCCCGACTGGGGATTGAAAGATGAGTTCGACAGCGCGCATGTGCGGTTTGAGTACGTCAAAGGCCTGGTGTTTACCGGAAACGCCATGCATGCCGGCAGAGACGACGATGGTCTGGGCAACTATTCCCCCGACTACGGCATTGTTGCCAAGGGACTGGAATGTTCCATCATCAGAGACAATGTTTTATTCGAAGGTGTGCTCAAGCAAGTAGTGCTGGACCAGGGGGAACATGGGGCGGATGTGATCATAAAGGAGAATGTGGGAAGTTTGAGGAAGGTGGGATAAGGGAAGTCCGAGTGGGAATAAGGGGATCTAGTTATCTATGTTCAACGTCCGGTGTGGCGGAATAAGTTTGACCAGTCGGCCCACCCCATACCCCAACGTTGTAGGTCAAACTATCCAAACCCAAATAGCAGAACGAAAAAATAGTTAAATTGCGTTTCAAACTATGAACGAATGAAAAGAGAGAAAGCCATCGAAACAATAAATGAGCTTCCACAGGAATTCGACTTAGAGGAATTAATCGAAAAGTTGGTCTTTGTGGAGAAAGTTGAAAGGGGATTGAAACAACTGGATGAGCAAAAAACAATTCCACACGAAAAGGTGCAGACGATTGCTAAGAAATGGTGAAGGTCATTTGGACCCAGTTCGCTATTGAGGACCTAAGATCAATTCACGAGTATAAGGGAGCTGATTGAAGGAAACTACAGAATAGTGTACAAGGTCAACCCGGACCATATTGGAATAGTTCGGATACATCATTCAGCGCGAAAATTGAAGTAGCTGATCCGGCCCGTCCTACAACAAATGCTATCAGTCGGCTGACCAGACATCAAATTGCAATCTTTCAGTTTCTTCATTAAATTACCTGGTTTTCACTTCCATTCAATCGCTTTTATTTCAAGTTTGACCAACAACACAATCTGATCAAGCAAGACGGGTTTAGCAGGATACACAAAATAAAAATGAAAAGCCCCATAGCCATAGCATTCTACCGCCAAAGGGATTGGGAGAGGTTCTTACAAATGATTGATGATAAGAAACGTATGCATAAAACCTGGGAGGAATGGCACAAGGCATTTGAAAAGGCAAAGGATCAATTCGAAGAGCAAGGACTTACTGTCGACACAGTTATGGTTGATATTGACGAATTGCATCACTATTGTAAAATTCGCGGAATAAAAAACGACGGTAAAACGCGTTCAACATTTGTACTGAACAAATAATGAGCCGGGTTTAGGTTAATTAATTGGATTCATTATTCTTGATCTCTGCGCCTACTTTGCGCCTCCGCGTCTCTGCGGTAAAAGTAGGCGCAGAGGCAAGAGATAATCTGGTTTGACCCTTTCAACACCCGTAACCATTCTGAAGAGCATGGGCAGACGTAAATATTGAATATATTGCACACCTGGTTAAATGAAGAGCAGAACCTGGATTTAGGTGCAGATTACTTATGAGAATTCAGCTTTTCATTGTCACCCTGGTATTCTTTTCAACAATTGCCCACTCCCAGGACCAGGGAGAATTCACCGCCAAACCAGGTAAACATCAATTCTACGTTTACTGGGGCTGGAACAGAGGATGGTTTTCCCGGTCGGATATCCATTTCCGCGGCAGCAATTATGATTTCAGGCTAGCCAACGTAGTGGCGCACGATACCCAGGATCCGGTAGGTGTTGATCCGTACCTGAATCCGGGAAGCATAACGGTTCCGCAAACCAATGTGAGAATAGGGTACTTTCTGTCGGATCACTGGAGCCTTTCCCTTGGGCTGGATCACATGAAGTATGTGATGGACGCGAACCAGGTTGTTCGCATAACAGGGACCATCAGGAATAGCAACACGATTTATGATGGGGTTTATAACAATGATAAAATACGCCTGAGCGAAGATTTTCTGCAATTTGAACACACCAATGGCCTAAACTATATCCACGTGGCTCTCCGGCGACACGACACACTTATAAATCTAAAACGATTCCGCCTTCCGATTGCTTTCAACGTTATGGAAGGATTTGATGCCGGTCCGCTGTTGCCCAAGACCAATACCACACTCCTCGGTTACCAGCGATACGATGAATTTCATTTAGCCGGATATGGACTTGGAGCCATGGCCGGACTGAACATTACTTTTTTCGACCATATCTTCGTTCAGAGCGAATGGAAAGGCGGATTTTGCAACATGCCGGATATCAGGACGACGGAGTTCAAGAGCGACCGCGCCGATCAGCATTTCTTTTTTAGTGAGCTAAGTTTTCTCCTGGGAGCTAATTTCAGAATTGGAAATTCAAGGTTGAAGCGAAAGCGGGAAAAGTGACGGGAGAGGTCACAACCTGTACAACGAACCACAAAGGACACCACGTATTTCCTCGAGTGGCAAATTGTGCACGGGCGGTAACAAAATGTCTATGTGCCTATGTTTCTATGTGTTTAGTTTAATGCATTTTCTTCACGCCGCAGGAATATAAATATCAAACCGCGCACCCTCGTTTAGCGTACCGGACGCCGTGATGATCCCATTATGATTTTCAATGATCCTTTTGCAAATGGCAAGCCCCATGCCCGTGCCTTTATATTCTTCCCGGTTGTGGAGACGCTGGAATACTTCAAAAATCCGTTCATTATACTGAGGATCGAAACCAATACCATTGTCAGCATAAGAGATGTGACAATAGTCTGTCGTGGATGACAATCCACCCGCCGGCAAAGCAGGTTCCTCCTTATTCAATTCACTTCCCTTTGCAATTTCGCTCTTTATGGTAACGCGTGGTGCCGCGCCTGGCTTGGAGAACTTGAGCGAATTCGAGATCAGGTTGTGTATGACCTGGCGAAACTGAAAGGGAATGATGCTGGCCTCGCCAAGATGGGCCGCTTCCACCGTTACGTTCATTTCCTGGAAAGCCTCTTCGTACTCCTTTTTTACTTCCTCTACAACGATATTCAAATCCGTTTTTTCAAACTCACGTTCTACATTCTTGGCGCGGGCATACGTAAGCAAGTCATCGATGAGGGTCTGCATTCGTTTGGCAGCTTCATTCACTCTCCGGAAATACATTTTGCCCGTATCCGATAAGTTTTTTTCATCTCCTTTAAATATCATGGCCACAAAATTCTGTATTTTCCTCAACGGCTCCTGCAAATCATGACTCGATATGTAGGTAAAGGTGGTCAGATCCTTATTCGCGTGTTCAAGTTCAACATTCATCCGTTCCAGTTGTCTCGACTTGAGCTTTAATTCTTCCTGGGTTTTATTTTTAATGGTGAGGTCGGTGAGAATAATGCTCAGGACCAGGTCATCATCGAGCGATAAGGGGTTGACAGACATCTGCACCGGCACGTCGCTGCCGTCGCTCGCCCGGACGCAGAGTTCATTCTGCGAATTGCGCTTCCAGCCCAGCTCAAGCAAGACCTCAAAGGCTTCTTTTGAAGAAGGGTCACAAATAAACTTTCCAAATTTAGTTCCGATTACTTTCTGGAGAGGCAGGTTCACCATCCTTGCAAAATAAGAATTGCAATATAGAATGGTTCCCTCTCCATTCAAGGTGACCGCTCCTTCATGCATTTTCTCAATCAGAATCCGGTATATTTTATCTGCTGTATTTTCAGTGTAAACTTTAAGGTCCTTTTTATCGCCAACAACCAATGCATCAATACTTCCTGTCTTGATGGCTTCAATGGATTCCCTGGCTTCCCGCAGTTGTTGCCGAAGCTCCCTATTCTCTTCGATCAACTTTTCAGTCGCTCCTAACTGCTTCTTAACCGTGTTCGGCATAAAGGTAAAATGAATTAAGTAAGGTGAAGGCCTTTCAACACTCTTTCCCTATTCGACAAGTCTCCGATCAGCCTTTCTTCCGGTAATGGAGATTTCTTTATCAATACCGGAATCGCAACAATGTTCTCTGACAGCGCCAATGCGGGCTGCTGGTAAATATCAATGATCTCTAATTCGTACCGGCCTTCCAGGTATTTCTCACAAATCGCATTAATATTCTCAATGGCACGGGTCGAGTTGGGCAGAATACCGGTAACAAACAGCTGAAGCATATACTTTTCTCCATTGGCTTCAGGTTCTACCTTTACGTTGACCTTTCCCCGTATTTTTTTTGACATTGTCATAAGCTTATCAAAATGAATGTTCTCTCAATCATACTTTCTTGAGTACAGCCGCTCCCGATAGGATGCCCGGGTATCCCTTTCAAGTACGAGCACTTTCTTTGAATGCATTCGGTTCTTTGGACGTAGATAAGTTTTCAAGCTCCTTTGCGTACCTTTTAGATCCCGATAAAGAATTTCCACCAATGGTCTTTAAACCAATTCCTTTATCTGAAATGGTAAACCTCCTCACCTCTGTGGAGTGCTCCATGCCCCTCGATTTCATAACACACAAGCTACGGGTGCGTTCGGCATCTAACTCTATATCCTGAACCATCATCCAGGTATCGACCAAAGAGGAAATTCCTTCATCACTCGGGTTTCGCTCAATGGATCCCACGGTGATCGCCGCCGTAAACATGACCGTAATTTGCTCTGTTTTCAAGTAATCAACCAACCTCGTGAGCATAGACCGGATATCACTATTCGGGCCTTCGGTCATCAAATTGGTAATCGGATCAAGTATGACGACCGTGGGTTTTGTCTCCTTTATTATTCTCTTAATGGCAATAAAATGCAATTCAAGATTCTGTAACGTGGGCCTTGAAAAGTAAAAATGCAAAAGTCCTGATTTGATCAACGGCTCTAAATTGATCCCGATCGATCGCATATTCCGCATGATCTGGTTTGGCGCCTCTTCAAATGCGCAATAAAGGCAGCGTTTTTTAGCTCTGCAAACACTGCTGGCAAAGGCGGCTGCGATGCTCGTTTTTCCCGTACCGGCCGTTCCTGAGATCAGAATGCTGCTTCCAACATAAAAGCCCTGAGACCCCAGCATTTCGTCCAGGGGTTTAATCCCCGAAGAGATCCTTTTTGAGCTCGCTTTTTGCTGGAGCCCTTCCATTATAAGTGGGAAAACAATTACTCCGCTTTCATCAATGATAAAAGGATATTCATTATTACCGTGAAGCGAACCACGGTACTTAACGATCCTCAGGCGCCGGACGGCAATTTGATTGGAGACACGGTTATCCAATACAATGACACAATCGGCCACGTACTCTTCCAATCCCTGTCGGGTAAGGAAGCTTTCTCCAATTTCTGCCGTAATAATGGCGGTAACGTTCTTTTCCTTTAACCAGGTAAAAAGCCTTTTAAATTCTGCACGGAGTATGCGGGCGTCGAAGCCGTAAAAAAGCGTATCCAGCGAATCCAACACCACCCGTTTGGCCTTTACCTTGTTGATAGCTTGCCGAAGCCTTACAAACAAGCCTTCAATATCATACTTGCCTGTTTCCAGGTTATCGTCGCGGGTGATCTGCACATGTTCCAGGTAGAACTTGTTTTCCTCAATGTGCCGGGTGAGGTCATACCCTAATGATTTTACATTCACCACCAACTCGTCCGTTTTCTCTTCAAACGCCATGAATACACCAGGCTCATTATACAGTACAATTCCATTGACAATGAATTCCATCGCGAGGATGGTCTTTCCGCATCCCGTGTTGCCCAACAAAAGTGTAGGACGGTTTTTGGGTAGGCCCCCCATTGTAATATCATCGAGGCCTTGAATACCGGTCGGAGATTTAGGAAACTTAAATCTGGATTTTTTTGATTTGCTGACTGAC
>DATHFS010000345.1:0-4154 GCA_035317975.1 Cyclobacteriaceae bacterium
TAACGGATCGATTTTTTGCCGGACGCTATTAAAGTTGAAATTTTTAACTACTCCGATCACTTCTAATTTTTTCTGCTCACCGAAGGCCTGGATCACAAACTTTCCAATCGGAGAATCGGTCGCATACGTTTCCCGGGTGCCCCAGCCCAGAACCCGCACAGCCTCTTCATTGAGGATGACACCATATTTATCGTTGATACGATCCGCATCAAAATTTCTGCCTGCCAGAAATTCGACGCCCAGCAATGTCACATAGTTGCCATCCGCCCGAAGATTAGTGATCTCGGTCACCGGGTTATCCCTTACGAGGGGTTCTGACACAAATGCCCTGTAACGCTCGCCTTCCCACACATAGGGTGGAATGCTGAACGATTTGCCGACGTGTGTGAACGCCGGATTCGCCTCTAAACGTGTTCTAAGTACTTCGGCATTGGTACCCAGTTGCTCGATATTGTGAATTTGCAGAACATTCTCCCTGGTAAAACCAACATCCATGGTAGACGTGTAGGTTAATTGCTTCTGTACGAAGAAGGTACAAATAATCAGTGCTATGGAAACTGTAAACTGAAACACCACCAGCATATTTCTGATTCCCTTTCGTTTGAACCCGCTACTTATTTTTCCTTTTAATGTCTCAATAGGTCTGAACGAAGACAGATAAAAAGCGGGGTAACTTCCGGCCGTTACGCCGAGGGTAAACATGAAGAGTAAGATTGTTGCCAGGAAATACGGATTGGCAAAATGTGAAATCAGCTCCAATTGCTTCTCCGCAATACTATTGAAGCCAGGTAGTGATAGTTGTACGAGAATAAATGCAGCGATCGTACTCACGGTAACATAGAGAAGGGATTCAACAATAAATTGTTTGATCAGCATATTCCTTTGCGAACCCAATACTTTTCTAACGCCTACCTCTTTTGTTCTGTTGGATGATCGTGCTGTGGAGAGGTTCATGAAATTAATGCTGGAAAGCGCAAGCACTACTATTCCAATGCCGCTGAATAGGGCAACAAACTGAGGATTACCCGAAGGACCGAAGCGGTGTCGGTTGGGGGTTTTTGCAAGATATATTTCTCTCAGCGGCTGGAGATACAGTTTCCATTGCTTTCCTGCGGTATACTCGCTGAACGTCTGATTGAAAATGCGTTCGGTTGTAGCCGCCGCCCATTTTGGTGGAATAGCCTGAATTTTTTCCACTAATGCCGGAATAGCTGTACCTTCTTTTACCAAACCGTACGTTGAAAATGCAGTCCAGATCCATTTCCAGTTATTTGCCTTTATTTCCGGAAAGCTTGCAAGTGAAACCAGGATATCAAACTGCAGGTGCGACCGCACGGGTATGTCTGCCAAAACACCTCGTATTGTATAGGCTGTCCAGGATCCATTTTTTTCTTTTACCTCTACCATTTTCCCCAGGGCATCTTCACCCCCGAAATAGCGCTTCGCGGTTTTTCGCGTAATGACCATGCTCATGGGATCTTTCAAGGCAGTAGTAGGATCGCCATAGAGAAATTCAAAAGAGAACACTTTAAAGAAATTCTCCTCCGCGCCAAAATGCCGTATTTCTGTAAATAGGGTGGTTTTCTCTTTGTCAGCATGAACACGAACTACTTGATCGCCAACACTCAACATACGGGTGACCTGTTCGAACTCTGGGGCATCTTCTCTAAGCGCCTCGGCTACATTCGGGCCGGTAGAAGCAAATTGTTCGTCCCAGTTAGTCCAGATCATCGGTTGGTTGATCCGGTAAATCCGGTCGCCTTTGTCATAGAAGGTGTCATACGAAGTTTCGTCATACACATACAGTCCGATCATCAGACTGGCGGCAATACCTATGGTTAGCCCGATCACGTTGAGAATGGAGAATTGCGTTTGCCTGACTGCACTTCGCCACGCAACTTTGAACATATTTATGATCATACCATTATTGTTTTTGTGTTTAATTCCCAAAGACGAAAACCCGATCAACAGATGAAAGGCATCGACCCAATACATCAGCCGTGCCAAAAACTTACCACTCGTTAAAATCCGTTCTTCGTGCATTTCCTCCAGATCACCAAGAAACTCTTCCTGGTACCGGTGACTCACAAACCGGGAGACCAGCCAATTGGCCATCTTCGGAGGAGCGTGCTTTCTCTGATTTCGCATTTTATATGCTGAAGCTGAGCTGTGGAATGAGTCCCCACATTTTCTGACGAACCGCCTGTGCTGCGCGGAGATAACTCATCCCTGTTTTTGTTACTCTGAAAAGACGTTTTCTCCTGTCTCCCCGTTTTTCCGTATTGCCGCCCATTTCCGATTTAAGCAGTCCTTTGTCCTGAAGGCGGTAGAGCGTAATGTGCACGGCTCCCAGTAAAATTGTTCTTCCGGAGTGTTTTTCCACTTCTTTTTTTACTGATATTCCGTAGGCTTCGCCTTCAAGAATGCACACCGCCAGAAGGACTAATTCCTCAAATTCTCCAATTCCTTTGTTTTTCATAACCGGATATACAATGTATAATATACAAAATTATAACTAATAGAAGATAAAACGAGCGAATCCGGATAATGTTTCACATCCGTGCTTTTTTTAAAAGTTGGAAAATAGTGGACAGATAAACGGCAGAGGCGTGGCGGACCAATCTTCGCCGATTCGTTATTCCGATCTCAGACTTCGCACCGGATTTGCAATCGCTGCCTTGATGGCCTGGTAACTAACGGTCAGCAGCGTGATGACCAGCGAACCGAGCGCAGCAGCGGAGAAAATATACCACGACAGATCTGTCCGGTAGCTGTAATTCTGCAACCAGCTATTCATGAAATACCACGCGACCGGAATAGCGATCGCGGAGGAGATCAGGACAAGCACAACAAAATCCTTCGAAAGCAGCGCCCATAGAGTAGCCACCGTTGCACCCAATACTTTCCGGATGCCGATCTCGCGGGTTCGCTGTTCAGCCATGTACGACGCAAGCCCCAGGATCCCGAGGCAACTGATACCAATTGCAATAGCAGCAAAAACAAATGCCAATCTGGCGATCCTTTCTTCTTCGCTGAATTTCTTCGCATAATCGGCGTCCACAAACGTGTATTGGAACGGGCTGGAAGGATCATATTTCTTCCAGACGCGTTCAATCTGCGTCAGCGCCTCATGCGCGTTCATTCCGGGGTTTGTCCCGACAAAGTCGGGATTGATCCGGAGATTAACCAATGTTCCGCCGTTCTTGCTCCACATTCCTTTGTCAAACATGTAAATGGTTTTGCCTATGGGCTCGAACGGCGACTCCTGAAGCATATCCTGGATCACGCCGATCACGGTGTACGACGTTGTTTTATCAAAGATGGTCGACTTTACCGTTTGGCCAACCGGGTTTTCGAGGTGCATAAACTTTACGGCCGATTCATTGAGGATCATTGCGTTGGAGTCGCTGGCAAGCTCATTTGAGAAATCACGTCCCTCGATGAAATTCCATCCCATCGTCTTTCCAAAATCAGGGGATACCCACGCCGTGCCGAAACCGCCCTCATCGCCGCCGGTTCCAGTCCAGTCATATCCGCCTATATGGAAGCCGACGTTTGTCGGGGCGTTGACGGATTCGGCCATGCTGGTGACAACTGCCGAGCCAAGCAGTTCGTGCCGGAGGACATCGTAGTGGTTGTGGATCTCGCGAGTGGGTGTCCAGGCGTAAATGAGCCCGTCCTGGTTGTATCCTTTGGACCGGCTCTTTCCAAACTCGATTTGCCGGAACACTACTGTTACGCCGATGATCAGCGTAATGGAGACAGAAAACTGCACTACCACAAGCACCTTTCTGGGCAGGGACCCGGAACGGGATGATCCGGAAGTTCCCTTCAGGACCTTCGCCGGTTGAAACGAAGAAAGGTATAGAGCAGGATAACTGCCGGCACACAATCCGGTAAACGCGGCAAATGTCAACCCCGAAAGCCAGAACATGGCGCTGTCCCACGGGATTTGCATCTGTTTTTCTGCCACCGTCTTGAACAATGGAATGGCGAGCTGCGACAATACAAGTGAAAAACAAAACGCCAAAAGGGTGACAAGCAATGACTCGCTGAAGAACTGACTGACCAGTTGTTTCCGGGCGGAACCGATGGACTTGCGGATGCCCACCTCTTTGGCCCGCTTTTCAGATCGTGCCGTCGCAAGGTTCATG
>DATHFS010000346.1:0-9253 GCA_035317975.1 Cyclobacteriaceae bacterium
ATCTGCAGTCTGGGCTTGTATGGACTCTCCTCCTTCATGGCGGAAAGGCGTTTCAAGGAAATCGGCGTTCGCAAGGTAATGGGAGCCAGTGTTCAGCAAATCGTGCGGATGATGTCGATGGAGTTCGTAAAACTGGTAGCGATTGCTTTCATCCTGGCGGTTCCCCTGGCATGGTATGCTATGAGCCAATGGCTTGAGGGGTTTGCCTACAAGATTCCAATGGATTTCACCATTTTCCTTTTTGCCGGGCTGAGTGCTGTTCTTATCGCATTGTTAACCATTTCTTACGAATCCATACGCGCGGCCTCTGTCAACCCGGTCAATTCATTGAGGAATGAGTAAAGAAACGTCCTATTATGTACAAAACGCGGAAAATGATTGGTCCGCCAACGAATGTAAAGGACATGAAACCAAGCAGGTTCCCCCTGATTTGCGCTCATAGATAATGTGGGGGTTAAAGAAGGTAATAAGGTTGGGAAAGGTGATGTAACGTTTTTTCTACTAAGGTAATAAGGTTAGTGTGTACTGTCTTAAACGCATTCCCAAACTTGTTTTCAGCATGGACCAGTTCAGCGGTTCAGCCGTAGGGCCATAATTCCAGTTTTCATCTGCTCAGGTGTAGAACGATGATCTTGCCGCCAGTTCAAGTCACGCACACTCAAACCTTATTACCTTCGTAGCACCGCGCTATTCCCGACTCCCAAACCTTATTACCTTATTGTCGGGGTATGCACCTTTCGAGATCGAGTCATCTGGGAGCCGCGTATCGCACCAAGTGATTTGGACTCATAGATAATGTGGAGGTTAAAGAAGGTTGGAAATGTGGTGGAACGTTTCGTCTACGAAGGTAATAAGGTTAACGTGTACTGTCTTAAACGCATTCCAAATTGTTTTCGGCTTGGACCGATTTCATCCGCAGGAGCGATAATGCCCTTTTCATCCGCTCAGGTACTGAACGATGACATTGCAGCCAGTTCGAGCCACGCAACGTTTTGTCTACGGACCATAATTCCATTTTTCATCTGTTCAGGTAGAGTGCGATGATAGTGCAGCCAGTTCAAGTCACGGGCACTCAAACCTTATTACCTTCGTAGCACCGATCTGTCCCGCACTCCCAAACCTTATTACCTTATTGTCGGGCTAGATTGATTTATTCGGGATGCCTTGGAATCACTTCAAGTAATTCCATCGCGATCCTGTTTGATAGTATTTTAACATGGAGTCGTATTCCTCAGCGAACGTTATTTTTTTGTGATGCTGGGGTTGGTTCAGAATGTATTTACATACCTTATCCACGTCAGTTTTTGACACGGAGAATGCGGAACAAGTATCTTGCCATCGAAAGTTGCTTTGAAGAAGACCGTTCTTGCGGATAAAGTTCTCGCTGCTCTCTTCTACAATTGTTGCGAGTACCTCCTCCGAAATCTTAGGTGACCGCGATGCAAGGAAGTGGATGTGTTCCGGGTTTGCGTAGATTGCATACATTTTTGAATCATGATTGTTCACGATGCCCGTGATATATTTTTCAATTCTCTCCCTGACTGTTTCGACAATCACCGGTACACGATGAAGGGTTGTCAATACGAAATGCGTATACAGATTGTGATATTCGATTTTCATAACCTTCGTTTTTAGTGAAACAAGGTAGGAAAGAGCCTAAAGACCACCAATCTGGAAATCCTGATTAAATTAACAATTCAAGTCAATCATTGTGTGTATCAATGAATGCAAAGGACATGAAGCCAATCAGGTTCCACGGATTTGCACTCATAGGTAATGTGAAGGCTAAATAAGGTAATAAGGTTGAAAAGGTGGTGGAACGTTTTGTCTACTAAGGTAATAAGGTTGGCGTTTGCTGGCTTAACGTATTCCAAACTTGTTTTCAGCTTGTACCGGTTCAGCCGCAGGGGCCATAATTCCATTTTTCATCTAGCTTATGTATAGAACGATGATGTTGCAGCCAGTTCGAGCCACGCGCATACAGACCTTAGGTGGTTGTGGAACGTTTGTCTACGAAGGTGATAAGGTTAGCGAGTACTGTCTTAACGCATTCCAAATTTGTTTTCAGGCTTGGACCGGTTCAGCCGCAGGAGCGATAATGCCATCTTTCAGCCGCTCAGGTACAGAACGATGACATTTGCAGCCAGTTCGAGCCACGCACACACAAACCTTATTACCTTCGTAGCACCACGCCATTCCCCGCTCCCAAACCTTCTTACCTTATTGTCGGAGTATGCACCTTTCGAGATCGGGTCATCCGGGAGAGAGTCTTACACCAGGTGGCCTGGGAAACAACTTCAAGTAACCTTATTACCTCATAGCACCGAGCTATCACCCACTCCCAAACCTTTTTACCTTATTGTCGGGGTATGCGCCTTTCGAGATCGAGTCGTCCCGGAGAGGTCTTCACCAAGTGGCCCCGTCTCCGGGGTCAATCGATATCTTGTATCCTGGCATCTAAGGCTTGAGTGTCCTGGAAGCCTTGTTCCAATCATGCATTCGCCCTGGATTTTGCCTTGACTTTTTAATACGCCCCAACACAATTTTTTGATGCCCTTCAGGAACTTGCATCTTCTGGTCCCAAATCACAATGCTTGTCAAAATCATTTTTGCGGGCGGAGTTGCTTTGATTTCAGGTACTCCCTGATTTGCTGAGCGTTCATGTCTGTGATATCCCTTGATATCTTTTCTTTGATGGCACGGAATGTCTTCACGGCATCAAAGCGCTTTTCCTTCTTTTTTTCAGTCCGCGGTTTCATAGCTTATAATGTCTTTCGGCAACCGTATTTCGAGCGTCTGGTAACCTGATTTCAAATTTACGGAATTATATCCTCTGATACGTACGTCTGCTGATGATCTATCACGCTTCTGATGGCAATGGCGCAGGATTATACGGATGTATTTTGGCCGCCGATACCGATAGAAATATTTGAAGGCCAGTCTAAGGTGAAAACTGATTTGTTACCTGGAATTGCATCGTTTTGTAACCTTTCCCTTGCTATCAAGTACCACAATATATTTAACGTTAAAAAAAAATATGAAAAAACAACTTGTGATGAGCCTTTGCCTGTCACTAATTATATTGCAAAGTTTCGCACAACAGTCAGACAAAACAGAAAAATTAAAAGAACTTATCCAGTCGGCAAATCTCCCCGGTATCCAACTGATATATAGCAAAGATGGCCATTCGGAATCGTATAACCTGGGGGTAATCGCCAGCGGATCAACCGTTCCCGTCACAAGTGCCAGTATATTTGAAGCCGCATCACTCAGCAAAGCAGTCTTTGCTTATACGGTACTCCGGTTGGTTGACCGTGGAGTGATTTCGCTTGACACACCCCTGCTGAACTATATTGGCGGCAGCTATGAAGAATTCGAACCGGGTAACTCGGCTTATGATAGAATCACCACCCGAACGGTACTTTGCCATAGGACGGGGTTCAGGAACTGGCGAGACGCCGCCAAGATACGACTGTTATTCCCGCCAGATAGTTGTTTTAATTATTCAGGGGAAGCGTATATGTTTCTTTTGGCCGTTGTACAGAAAATCACAAATAAAAATCTGGAACAATTGGCCGCGGAAGAAGCCTTTGGGCCACTGGGAATGAAAAATAGCAGTTACCTGTGGAACCCGAGGTTCTCTTCAGTGTCAACATTTGGCAGCGACAGCAGTGCTATAAAGCAACACAGTGGCCTGTATGCAGCTTCCAGTTTATTAACCAACGCGACCGATTTTACTATTTTCCTTAATGCACTAGACTCGGGAAAAGGTCTTAAACCGGAAACACACCGTCTTATGTTGTCGCAGCAATCAGCCGGTAACTGGTTTGGCCACCCGGCCATCGAAGCAACGAAACATATTGGCTGGGGACTGGGTGTGGGTATTCAAACCAATGAAAAAGGGACGGCTTTTTGGCAATGGGGTGATAACGGGGATTTTAGAAGCTTTTATATTGATTTCCCGGCAAGCCATGAGCATCTGGTGTATTTTACGCATAATTTCAGAGGACATTATATCACGCAAGATGTAATCGATCTTTTTTTAGGCAAGCAAACAACATGGTCCATTCAATGGGTTAGAAACGGTTATTCCCACGAACCATATGACATAGGCTACGCTGATCCGTATGCTGTGAAACGTTTCAGGATGCAGTTGATCAGACAGGGTTTTGAACATTCCGCCGATATCTGGAAAAAAGAAAAACAGCGGGACCCGGATTTCACGATTTCGGAACCGGATATGCGGGCCTTTGCGCGCGTCTTACGAGAAAGCGGCCAGCAAGAAAATGCACTGAAAATTTTTAAACTTAATGCTGCCTTATATCCTAAGAATACCAATGCCCTGGAAGGACTGGCGGAAGGATATAGGGATACAAAAAATAAAAAACTGGCGATTGTTTATCTCAGGAAAAGCCTCACGCTAGACCCGGCAAATACAGATGCCCAAACTTTGTTAACAGAATTGACGAAAAAATGAATTATTTAACTTGAAAATATCCACCAGGTATCTACTGAATACCAAGTACGATTTTGTTATTGTAAAAAAACATTTAGAAAATCCAATATCGTTTTCGTCTGCTGCATTAAGCTGACATGCCCCTGCGCAGGAACGATGGCTAAATGTGATTTTGGCATCGGTTCCAAATCAGATACGCCACCTCCCAGTAATTGGTACGTTTTCATCAACTCCACTTTGTCCAGGCCATCATTGTCGCCTGATAGAAGCAATACCGGCGAAGTAATTTTCGCAATATTGGCATCCCCCACGTTAAAGGACACTCCAGCAAAAGCAATCATCTGTTCTAAATACCTGGTCCATTTTGTTTTGTCAGGTGCCACTTCATCATATGCAGCCTTCATAGGAGTATCTGTAAAAAATTCAGGCTTAAAACCTTTAAACGCATTATTCACAACAGGCAGCCAGCCACTCGTTTTGTAGGTAGAAGAAATGATCACTAATTTTCTTACCCGTTTAGGGCTATTTACTGCCAACTGGTACGCTATGGAACCACCCATGCTATATCCTGCAACATCGGCACTATCAACTTTTAAAAAATTCATTACTCCTTCCACATCATTCGCCAGGGTAACAATGTCTAATTTTCTGTCTGAAAACGGGGTGTGTCCATGTCCTTGCAATTCAACGGCAATTACCTTTCTTGTTTTTGACAATTCAGGTATTAATTGTCCCCAATTCATCTCAATGGTATAAAATGCACCATGCAATAAAACGAGAGGCCTACCTTCACCATATACCTCGTAATAAACTTTGATCCCGTTAACAGGTGCGTAACCACTGCTGGAAGGTTTGATTTGTCCGTTTGATTGAGATGCCGCAAACAAAATTGCGATTAGTAGCATTGATTTAAGAGGATTAACTAGTTCGAGTAAAGTTTTCATGGCGCTGTCCAAATTTTAGTTTGTTTTTTGTTGACAATACAAAACTAGAATTCGCTTCAGGATTTGACACGGTGTAAAAACGACAACTTAGGGGTGGATCGCGACAAAAACATTGCTATTTCACGTATCTAATATTTTCCAACGGATAAATTTGAGCCGAAGCAGATCTTCCTCGTCGATCGCTTCAGGGCAGGTCACTTCAGGGCACCAAAGCGACTGGCTTGAAGGAACCCATATTTCACGGAAATTCTTTCAGGCCTATCTGCTTTGTCGGTAGTCCCGACCGGAATCGAACATTTACGTTCGATTCCGGTTGTCCATCAAACAAAAAGCATCGAAATTAGGTCGTCTTGAAGCTATTTAGTTGGCACTGATTTGGACTAGTCAGCTATGTCAATTGAAATCGATGCTGCAAACCTTGAGATTTGAAACATGTCCTTGAACTCGAAACCTTGAACCTTGAACCTGAAACTTTTACCTTAAACTTATATGCTCGCCAATCACATAAGAATCGCCCTCCGAAACCTCCTCCGGGATCATCTCTATTCAATTATTAACATAGGCGGACTGGCCGTCGGTATTGCGGCCAGTGTATTGCTTATGCTTTGGGTCCAGGACGAACTCAGTTTTGACCGCTTTCACCAAAAGGCCGACCGGATCTACCGGGTCAATGCCAATTTCGACAACAGCGGCAACAAAACGACATGGAGTGGTACACCCGGCCCCGTGGCGCCTTTTGGTAAACAACAAATTCCTGCCATCCAGGAAGCGGGGCGGATCTCGGAAAACACCGGGATGATGCTCTTTACCTATGAAGGAAAACAGTTTGCCGAAAACTATCATACCGCTCATGTCGACCCCAATTTCTTCACCGTATTTGATTTTCCCTTGATCAAGGGCAACTCGTCGAATCCATTTCCCGACAATAAGTCAATCCTGCTTTCCGAGCGGATCGCAAAGAAATATTTTGGAGATAGCGAGGCAATGGGTAAAGTCGTGCGACTTGACAACAAAGAATACTATACCGTGACCGGTGTATTGAAAAATATGCCGGAAAACTCAAGCCTCCGGTATGATATTCTATTCCCATTTGATATCCTTATTAAAAATTATCAAGGGAACGACTTTTGGAAAAGTCTCGAAAGTGATTGGGGGAATTACTTTTACTTCACTTATCTTTTAATCGATCCATCAGCCTCCCCTACTGCGGTGGCCAAACAACTTTCCGATATCCATCACGCCCATCAAAAGGAATCCGGCGTTAATTACTCCCTTCAGCCGTTGACGGCGCTTCACTTGTACAGCGCTGACATGAGCGAAGAAGGAATTCAAACGGTAAGAATCTTTCTCATTGTATCGATTGCGATTTTGTTGATCGCCTGCATCAACTATATCAACCTTGCTACTGCACGCGCAACAAAAAGGGCAAAAGAGGTGGGCGTGCGAAAGACCGTCGGTGCGAGCCGCTCGCGATTGGTGGCGCAGTTTCTTACCGAATCGGTCGTCATCTCGGTTCTGGCGTTGGTCCTTTCCCTCATCCTCATCCAACTTGCCATACCCTTTTACAATGACCTTTCCGGTAAGAACATTTCGTTTGACCTTCTGAGTACGTCAAATTTAGTCTTGCTGGCAGGCGCCCTTTTCGTCACTACGCTCACAGCCGGTGTCTACCCTGCGATGGTCCTCTCCTCTTTCCAGCCGCTACAGGTGATCCGTGGCAAATTGACAATCAGTGGGGGCAATTCATTATTTCGGAAAATCCTGGTGATCACCCAGTTCTCGCTGTCCATTGTCATTATCGTCGGCACTATTGTGGTCGACAAACAGCTCACCTTTATCCGGAATAAAAAACTTGGCTTTAACAAAGAAAACATCTTCACTTTTGGAATGCGGGGAGAAATGTTCAAGAATAGAGAAACGATCAGGACGGAATTAAGTAAGCAACCGGGGATCGAAGGCATTGCTTTATCCAATCAAAGCATTCTGTCGCTTGAGGGTACAACGGGGGATACAGACTGGGAAGGAAAAGGTCTACAACAGGGCATGATGGTCCACCCCGTCAACATTGACGAACATTTTATAGATGTGACGCACCTGGAATTGGCGGAGGGTCGGGGATTTACGGGATCCAAATCCGATACGGCGCACTTTATCCTGAATGAAACCGCGGTAGAAAAAGCGGGGTTGGTCGATCCCATTGGCAAATCGTTTACGTTATGGCAGACTAAGGGAACAATCATTGGCGTTGTCAAAGACTTTCATCACTCGTCCATAAAAACGAAAATCGAACCCACCGTTTTTTTTCACAATCCAAGTTGGTACTGGTTGGTATATGTTAAAACGAATGGAAAGGATAATGCCGGTGCAATCGCTTCGACTGAAAAAGTATGGAAGCAATACAATGCCGAATATCCCTTTGAATACCAATTTCTCGATTCGAGCTTTGACGCGATGTACAAGACGGAGCAGCGCACGGGCAGACTGTTTACTGCCTTTTCTGTCGTCGCTATTTTCATCTCTTGCCTGGGGCTATTCGGTTTGGCTACCTTCACTGCCGCACAGCGAATAAAGGAGATCGGAATCCGGAAAGTCATGGGGGCATCGGTGAACGAAATTGTCGTCTTGCTTTCAAAGGATTTTTTGAAATTGATCGTCATGGCATTGGTCATCGCCGTCCCCGCTTCTTACTTCGGGATGCAAAACTGGTTGCAAGATTTTGCGTATCGCATCCCGATCGACTGGACGGTTTTTGTTGTTGCCGGCGGGATATCGTTGTTGATCGCATTTCTTACCATAAGTTTTCAAACGATCAAAGCAGCGATGGGAAACCCGGTGGAGTCCCTTAGAACTGAATAGTTTTTCCCCTGCCTACGCGAGGCGCTCTGACTACGCTGAGGCAGCTTCGTCAGACACAGTTCGGCAGGCAGGCGCAGATCGCGCAGATCTCGTGGATTGAGTAAGAATTGATCTGCGAAAATCAGCGAGGTCCGAGTTCGCTAAGGCTTCGTCGGACCACCGATGCATCGGGGCAGGCAGGCCTGCGGGAAAAAAGCCTTACAATTTTGAACTGTAACCTGAAACACTATGCTAACTAACTACTTCAAGATCGCAATTCGCAACCTGATGAAGAACAAGCTCTTCTCCTTCATCAACATCAGCGGCATGGCCATCGGACTGGCTTCCTGCCTGCTCATCGGGCTTTTTGTGTGGGATGAAGTGTTGTTTGACCGATTTCATCCTGATGGTAACCGCACGTATCGCGTGTACAACATTGCCAATCAAAGCGATGGTACCAGCCGTTATCTGCCGATTGTTCCTTATCCTTTTGCTTCCTATATGCAAAAGGACTTCCCCGAGATCGAGAGCACACTCAGGATGATGGACATGTACGGGGAACTCCTTTTCGAGGCTAAGGATAAAAAAATGATGGAACCCAACGGACTCTTTGCGGAGCCTTCCGTGTTTGACATGCTGACGCTTAACGTTGTTTCCGGAAACGCTTCGGATGCATTGACTAAGCCCGGCACCATCGCCTTGTCGTCGTCCCTCGCCAAAAAATATTTCGGTGATCGCAATCCGATCGGGGAGACCATAAAGGTAAACAACGAGGTGAACGAGATTACAGCGGTCTTTTCAGATCCTCCGCGGCATTTGCACATGAGGATCAATTATTTTATTTCCTTTTCCAGCACCGGCTGGCAAACCCGTTTTGAGACGAACTGGCAACGTCAGCAATTGTTTACGTATCTAAAGTTGAAGCCGGGCACCGATGCCAAGGCCCTTGAAGACAAGTTCAAGCCCTTCGTGGAGAAATATGCTTACCCAACGATTCAGCCTCAAGGAATAACGTATG
>DATHFS010000347.1:0-3975 GCA_035317975.1 Cyclobacteriaceae bacterium
CGCTCTGACTACGCTGAGGCAGCTTCGTCAGACACAGTTCGGTGGGCAGGCTTTAGGGTCGGGGAGTTAAGTAACAATGTTTTAAGCTAGGTGAAACCACCGATTACCGATCACCGATCACCGATTACCATTTCGGCTAAAATAGTAAATGAGTGGGCAAATACTTTAAAAACAAAATATTCATCACCGGCATCACCGGCTTCGTCGGATCCAGCCTCGTCCGCTATTTCGAGGGACGGGAAAATAGTCTTGTAGGACATACACGTGACCCTGAACAGGCTGTGAAAAAATTTAATAACACGGCAATCGAGATTACAACCGAATGCTCCGCTGAAGTTTTTAATAGAATGGGAATCGGCACCGTTGTTCACCTGGCGGGGATAGCACATGACCTGAGTGACCGCTATAGGCCGGAAGACTATGACCGGGTCAATTATGAGAACACGAAAAACGTTTTCGATGCATTTTTGGGATCGGGGGCGGGCAAATTTATTTTTGTGAGTTCGATTAAAGCTGCTGTGGATAGTGCTGTACATGCGGTAGACGAAGAAGTAACGCCTGCTCCCGTAACGGCTTACGGTAAGTCAAAACAAAAAGCGGAAGCCTACATTCAATTCAGGGGAGTACCCGATAGCAAACGGTTTTACATCTTCCGGCCCTGTATGATCCATGGGGAAGGCAATAAAGGTAATCTCAATTTGTTGTACCGGTATGCACTGTCGGGCTTGCCTTATCCATTGGGAGCTTTTCATAACCAGCGGTCCTTTTTGAGTATCGGCAATTTTAATTTTATAGTCCGGCATTTTATTGAACATGATATGCCTTCCGGGATCTACCATTTGGCCGATGATGGATTTCTGTCCACCCTGGAATTGTACCGGCTGATGGCAAAGACATCCGGGAAGCGTGCGAGGATCTGGAACATTCCCCGGGGAGTGATGAATTTGCTCGTTGCCGCTCTCATGAAGAAATCAGAAATGAAGAAACTCACGGAGAACCTGATGGTTTCTAATGATAAATTAATAAAAAGCATCGGGCAGCCATTGCCGGTTGCCTTAAAGGATGGATTGGTAAAAACGATCAAATCATTTCATGAGTAGTACAATCATTCTGCTTTTGGCTTTGACTGTTGTCCTGTTCGCAGCGGAGCTTGTTTATTTTAAAGTTGCTGCGCAGTTTAACATCGTTGATAATCCCAATTTCCGAAGTTCACATGACCGGCCAGTGATCAGGGGAGGAGGGATCCTCTTTTTTGCCGGGTTGATCATTTGGTTTTTTTATGAAAACGAGTCCATGCCCTGGTTCATGGTGGCGGCTACCTTGGTAGCGATGGTGAGCTTCGCCGATGATGTTAAAACGACCACACCTCTTCAGCGGTTCTTATTTCATCTTATAGCAATGTTGCTCGTATTTTATCAGCTCTCGTTATTTACCTGGCCGGTCTGGCTGATCATCGTGGCGATTGTCGTTTGCATCGGGACCTTGAATGCATTCAATTTCATGGATGGCATCAATGGCATCACGGCGATCAATGGATTGGTCACGCTGGGCACTTTTGGATATGTTAACCGGTACATCGTGCCCTTTACAGATCCATCGCTGATCATCGTTATTGCCGTGGCAGTTTTGATCTTTTTGTTTTTTAATTTCAGGAAACGGGCGCGTTGTTTTGCTGGTGATGTGGGCAGTGTTACCCTTGCGTTTATACTTGTTTTTCTTTTGCTGTCGGTCATTTACAGAACGGGCAACTATAGTTGGGCGTTGTTGTTTCTTGTTTTTGGGATCGATTCTGTGATAACGATCGTGTACAGATTATGGAAAAGAGAAAATATTTTTAAGCCACACCGGACTCATCTGTACCAGTACATGACGAATGAGATGAAGATGAATCACCTGTTTGTTTCGGTGATATATGGGATTGTCCAGTTAGCGGTTAATATTATTATGATCAACTATTTTAAGCAGTTTGATTGGGTGACGGTTGGTTTTGTTGTCGCGTTTGCGGGGGGGTATGTTATAATTAGGGAAAGGGTGTTGAGGGGGATACTCTCCTCACCCCCAGCCCCTCTCCAAGGTGGAGAGGGGGGCAGAACATAGGTCTATGGGAGATTTTACTTTCCCTTGCAGCTAATTCCAGTTCAGACAATTTCGCCGTGTCCGCCGTGTTTCGCTGTGTCCGCCGTGCCTGCCCCGGCTTTGTCGGGGGCCTTTTCAGCTAGCGTTATCAAGGGAGAATCGAAATACCTGTGAAGCGTTGAAGCTTAGTATTGAGGGAAAGGTCCCCGACAAAAGCCGGGGCAGGCACGAAGAACACAACGAAACACGGCGGACACGGCGAGTCCTTCGCGGTTTTGTTGTGATCGTTATGGTTGAGTAGTAATCTCTGCGCTAATAGTCCAACCAAACCAATGACTAATGACGCCCTACACTCACCTTAAAAGAGCCCTCGATCTCATCCTCTCCATAATCCTGATCATCAGTTTAAGTTGGTTATGGGTGCTGATCATTCTTAGTTATCTCCTCACATTTCAATTCCCCATATTTTTTATTCAAGAGCGCATTGGAAAGAATGAACGGCCATTCAACCTGATCAAATTCAGAACACTAAAAAATGGTGAAGGGCCTATTCAGTCCCGAAAGAATTTCATGGGCAACCTGTTGCGCAGAACTTCCCTGGATGAATTGCCGCAGTTGTGGAATGTGATGAAAGGCGAGATGTCCCTGGTTGGTCCCAGGCCGCTGCCGGTGCAGTACCTGCCCTTGTTTTCCCCAGAACAGCGCCGGCGCCACTCCATCCGGCCCGGCATCACCGGACTAGCCCAGGTAAACGGGCGTCATGGTATTTCCTGGGAGGAGAAGTTTTCTTATGATTTGTATTATGTGCAGCATGTTTCTTTTCTGTATGATGTCCACATTATGGCGATGACGGTGGGATTGTTGTTTTCTTTTAAGAGGGATGTTTCGCTGGAGGAAAAAGCGTTTACGGGGAAGTGAAGGACTTGGCGCTCCGAGCACTGCCGCCCCTGGCGTTCCGAGCACTGCCAGCTTTCCAAGACGTGAGTGCTTCGCAGCGAGGAACCTTCTGGCATGAGCCAAAAAACCGCATCCATTGAGTAAAAAAGGAAACCAAAAAGAGAGATAGAATTATTATCTTTGTAATCAAGTATAAAATTATTTTTTATGGATATAGCAGTAAAGAAAATAGAACTTATAGAGTGGTTGGCAAGGTTGCAAGACGAGTCGCTGCTCCAAAAAATTGAAGTCTTGAGAAAGGGCTCCATTAAAGATATTTATGAACAAAGGATGCCCAAAACAAAGGAAGGCCTGCAGAAAAAATTAGATCGCTCCGAGCAGGATATTAAGACGGGCAGGGTGCACTCCCAGGAAGACGTAGAATCCCTTTTTAAGGCAAAGTTTAATAAGTGAAGAAGGTCCAGGTGATTTGGTCGACAGAGGCATTAGTTGACCTGGAAATGATTTATGATTTTCTCGAGGAACAGTCTCAGCAAGCTGCGCAAAATGTAATAGAGAAAATTTTATCAAGGGTCAGGCAAATAGAAACTTTCCCGGAATCAGGAGCGACACAAGTGAGATTGAAAGATACAGACAAAGAATACCGTTATTTAGTAGAAGGGAATTACAAGATTATTTACGGGATTACAGATCAGCAAGCATACATTGCTACAGTTTTTGATACGCGCTATAATCCGGATAAACTGAAAGTATAGTAGGCGCAGAGAAAGCCTTTAGGTAGTCAGCAACGAAGTTTTTTTGCTTCCCAAATCAATGTAGTTTTACAACAAATCACTATCCACCAATAGTGCGGACAAATCCACCGATCACCGATTACCGATCACCGATTACCCAACCCGAGTATCCAAAACCAATGGAATCCAAACCAATAGCCATCTACGGCGCCGGAGGCCTCGGCCGGGAAATCGCCTGGATGGTCCGCGACATCAATCAGCATAAGCG
>DATHFS010000348.1:0-5182 GCA_035317975.1 Cyclobacteriaceae bacterium
ATGGGCCATGCCGGAGCGATCATCGGTGGTGCAGAAGATACGGCGGCGGCCAAAATGAAAATCCTTCGCGAGTGCGGCATTCACGTCGTGGAATCTCCGGCCTTAATTGGAGAAACCATGGTGAAGGCGTTGGCTAAAAAATAGACTTAAAATGCCGACCTGAAATCTCTTTCCAGGTAAGAGTTAAGATTGTTGATGCTGGTAAACGTCTTTACCTTTTCCGGGTTCATGTCGACGTTGTCATGCTGGTATATGACTTCTACAAAAAAGTCCCGTAACATATAAAGATATACTTTTCGCCCTTGACGGACGCGCGAGCCTAACATGATGCCCTGATCCTTCAAATAGTCAATCTTCGTGCTCTCTGAAAAGTACCTAAATGCCCACTTCAATATCATAACCAGGTGATCGTTTCGTGTATTAATACGGCAAAGGAAGCAAATGGTATCCAGCCGCTAAAATGCACGCCAAAACGTCCGGCTAAGGTTTGAATGCCAATAGATGGATTTGCTCCGGAAGCCACAAAAATGAAACGGATTATTGCTTGCCGTGGACCGGCAAAAGGTTCATTTTGGCTCAAAATGGACCCTTTTTACAGCAAACCTTTCATAATGCATTAAACCTTGCATTGTATTAGAACCGCCTTTTTACACTCAAAGCAGTTCGTTGGCAAGGTTGGCGAGCTCCGACCGTTCCCCTTTTTCGAGGGTGATGTGTGCATAGAGTTCGTGATCTTTAAGCCGGTCAATGATGTAGGATAATCCGTTGGACTGCGAATCCAGGTAAGGGGTGTCGATTTGGTGAATATCGCCCGTGAAAATGATCTTGGTGTTTTCCCCTGCACGGGTAATAATGGTTTTTACTTCATGGGGGGTGCGGTTCTGAGCTTCGTCGACGATAAAGCAAATGTTGGACAAACTACGTCCCCGGATATAGGCCAACGGCGTGATGACCAGCTTTTCGTTTGTGACCATCTCGGTGATTTTTGAATATTCCTTATCATTTTCGCTGTACTGGTTTTGAATAAACTTCAGGTTGTCCCACAGCGGCTCCATGTAGGGGTTCAATTTGGATTTAATATCCCCGGGCAGGTATCCGATGTCTTTATTGCTCAACGGTACGATCGGACGAGCCAGGTAAATCTGTTTGTATTCCCTTTTCTGTTCGAGCGCCGCCGCCAGCGCAATTAAGGTCTTGCCGGTTCCTGCTACACCCTGCATGGAAACCAGTTTAATTTCAGGTTTCAGTACAGCATGAATGGCAAAGGCCTGTTCAGCGTTGCGCGGCTTGACACCATAGGCATTTCGCTTTTCCACGTGCTCCACCATACCGTTGGCGGAATTATAAAAAGCCAAAACAGACTTCTTTCCGCTTTTCAAAATGTAATAGTGGTTCTTCATGGGCAGGTCCTTCCCTAAGACTTCTTCCGGAGGGCAGTAGCCTTTATCGTAAAGCAGGTTGATGCTGTCCGGGTGAGTTTCCTCAATTACTGTCCTGCCGGTATAGAGCGAACTGATATTCTGAACTTTGCCCGTTGTATAATCTTCCGCCTGCAGCCCCAGCGCTTTTGCCTTCAGCCGGAGGTTGATGTCTTTTGAGACCAGGATAACCTTTCTGCCTTTTTCTTCTTTTTGAAGGAGCAAGGCGGAATTAAGAATACGATGGTCGGCCTTTTCTTCGTTGAATACCTTGTTGGCATCAACGGAACCATTTCCGCCCGTGTCCATCACCACCTTGAAGTTTCCTTTTCCCTTTCCGTTGATGGGGTTCCAATGGTGGAGCATCTGATCCCTGGCCAGCTTGTCGATCAGCCGGATGAATTCACGCGCTTCAAAATTCTTGGTGTCATTTCCCTTCTTGAAGTTGTCGAGTTCCTCCAATACGGTAATGGGAATTCCGATATCGTGTTCGTCAAAATTGAGGATGGAGTTGTGTTCGTAAATGATGACCGAGGTGTCGAGAACAAAGATTTTCTTTTCTTTTTTTTGTTTACTCATAAATCAGAATAAAAACCATGCCCCGCGGCGGAAATCAAAAAAATTGCGGAGATACGTTTCTTACAATCGAAATCAAACTTTGTAAGTATAAACGTATCTCCGCCTTCATCTTGTCATGTTAAAGCTAACAAAAGCCACGGTAATTTAAAACTACGGTCTCCTTCGTCCCTTGAAAGCTTCGTCGTCTTCGATATCATCCTCATCTTCGTCGTCCGGCTTGGGCAAGGTGAACATGCTGCTAAGCAAGTCCTTGAATTGAAGCCCGGACGTCAGGTTGTGCTTACTGAGAAGGCTGTATTCCGCCAGGCCGTGGAGTGCAAATTCCATCATGAACAATTTCATGGGCATGTCTTGCCCACGGTGAAACTCATTTATAAGTTCCAGCAGGCCCGGGACTTTGCGCAATGATGCTTCGTGCTCAGGATTACTTTGGTCGTGGAGCAAATCGACCGTATTCCCTTCACTGAACCAATCGGTGATTTTTTTATACGGGCCTTTTTCTTTTTGTTTTCTGAATTTGTCGGGATCGGGAAAATAGTTGACAAATTGGGTGCGGATGGCTTTCCCTACCAGGTTTTGGGCCACAATCCCCGGCCCCTCCTGTTCGCCTTCATACACCAATTCCACTTTTCCGGTAATGGAGGGGATGACGCCAATAAAATCCGTTACGCGGACAAAGGTGTTTTTCTCACCATTAATAATGCTCCTTCGCTCGGCGGCCGCCACCAGATTTTCATAGGCCGATATCGTAAGCCGCGCCGAAACACCGCTTTTCGCATCGACGTATTCACTCTTGCGCGCTTCAAACGCTATTTGCTCCACCAGGTCTTTGGCTATTTCAAGGACGGTAACGATTTTTTGCTGGTCGGAATTGATATTCGCCTCTTGCTGAGTGATCTTCTTTCCTGTTTCCAGCGTCCTGGGGTAGTGCGTGATAATCTGACTGTCGATGCGGTCTTTCAATGGCGTGACAATGCTGCCGCGATTGGTGTAATCTTCCGGATTGGCGGTAAATACAAACTGAATTTCCAGCGGCAACCGTAACTTAAATCCACGGATTTGAATGTCGCCTTCCTGCAGGATGTTGAATAAGGCAACCTGGATACGGGCTTGCAAGTCGGGCAATTCATTGATGACAAAAATGCAGCGGTGGGACCGGGGAATCAATCCAAAATGGATAACGCGTTCATCGGAGTAGGGGAGTTTCAACGAAGCTGCCTTGATCGGATCGACATCACCGATCAGGTCGGCGATCGAAACATCCGGAGTGGCTAGTTTTTCAGTATAGCGTTCATCGCGGTGCAGCCAGGCCACGGGAGTATCGTCCCCCATCTCGGCAATTTTGTCTCTTCCATAGCGCGAGATAGGCCGAAGGGGATCGTCATTGAGTTCTGAGCCTTCGATCACGGGAACGAATTCATCCAGCAGGTTGACCATCAGTCGCGCCAGCCGTGTCTTGGCCTGACCGCGCAAGCCAAGTAAGTTGATATCATGTCCGGCCAGAATGGCCCGCTCCAGATCCGGGATCACGGTCTCTTCGTAACCCCAAATTCCCTGGAAGACATTCTGCTTTTTCCGGAGTCCGGCGATCAGGTTCTCCCGAAGCTCTTCCTTGATGCTCCTGGATTTATACCCTGCTGATTTTAGTTTACCTACCGTATTGATCTTCTTATATTCCATATTCACATTCGTACCTCACCCGGCTAATTAAAAAAAAATTGTCCAAAAATCGACCAACTATTATTTTGATTTCCCTGCGCCCCTGCGGTGAAAATCAGAGGTTTTTTCTCCGGTTCCTTTTAAAATCTTCAAATACCAGATTTCCAAGTCCCGCCAGGCTACTGTAATAAGCATTGCCATTGTTCGCTTTCGTGAAGTCACGTACAAACGCTTTGAGATAAGGGTCGGTTGCAATCATAAATGTGGTGACCGGTATTTTCAGTTTTCTGAGCTGGACTCCCCGGTTGAGGGTTTGGGTCAGGATCTTGCTGTCCAATCCAAAGCTGTTTTTATAGTATTTGATTCCCTGTTTAATACACGTGGGCTTGCCGTCCGTAATCATGAAGATCTGTTTGTTGGCGTTCTTGCGCCGGCGCAATATATCCATCGCCAACTCCAGGCCCGCTACGGTATTGGTATGATACGGACCGACCTGCAAATAGGGAAGATCCTTGATTTCAATTTGCCAGGCGTCATCTCCAAAAACGAGAATGTCCAGGGTGTCCTTGGGATATTTCTTCGTAATCAGTTCTGCCAATGCCATCGCCACTTTCTTGGCGGGCGTAATCCTGTCTTCGCCATACAAGATCATGGAATGGGAAATGTCGATCATCAAAGCGGTTGATGTCTGAGTCTTGAATTCGCTCTCAATCACCTCCAGGTCTTCTTCCGTCATTAAAAATTCCTCAAAACCGTGATTGATCTGGGCATTCTTTATGGAATCTGTCATGGAGATTTGTTCCACCGCATCGCCGAATTCATAATCACGCCGGTCCGTAGTAGGTTCGTCACCGCGGCCATTGTGATAGGTCTTATGCTCGCCGCCCCTGGTCTTTTTCAGCTTTCCAAAAATCTCTTCCAACGCCGACTGGCGAAGGGTTTGCTCACTTTTGGCGTTGAGTTTGAATTCGCCCTTCGGGCCGCTTTCGGTAATGTAGCCCTCCCGTTTTAAGTCCTCAATAAAGTCTCCGATTCCGTACTGGTCATTGGTCAGTTTGTACTGTTTATCTACTTCGGTCAGCCATTGCAGCGCTTCACTCACATTTCCCGCGGTGATGAGCAAAAGCTGCATAAATATCTTTAACAACCGCTCGAAATCGCTTTTTTCCGTTTCCGGAGAGGGTACATACTTTGAGAAGCGGTGGCCGAGCATGGGGTGTGCGGTTAATAATTCAAATAACCATTATTTTGGGGATTCCGTTTCTTATCCGGGTGAAGAATTCGGTAATCGGTGATAGGTAAACGGTAATCGGTGGTTTTTTGCCCTGGAGATTGCGATTTCCCGTCGTCTGTCCTTGGCTACGGCGCACCGATTACCGGCCTACCGGGTGCGGTAAACATAGTCCCAAAGCGGAGAGGAGACTCCAAAAACCACCTCCCCGTTCTTATAGTGGTGGACGCTGTGGTTTATCCAGAGTCTTTTGAAGAAATTGTTAGGCGGCTGAAAAACATGGATCATGTAATGA
>DATHFS010000349.1:0-7750 GCA_035317975.1 Cyclobacteriaceae bacterium
CGGTAATCCAAATTCCTATCCCATGACGGATGAGAAACTATTCTCTTCAAAAATAATCGTAACGGTGAATGGCGAAACGGCATTGACTACAACCCTCCCCGATGATCCAGCCGACCATCGCGGGGTATTGTCGTGGCACCACCAGTTGCACGATCGCAAATTGCGCGAAGCAGGGTCGTATGGATACCTGACTAAAGTTCCCGTGTCGAAAAAGCAACTGCAACGTGCAGTAGAGAAAGGTGAGTTGGTGATCCAGCTAAAGACCCTGGGCGACGGAGGTATCGCCGTATATGGAAAATCCTTCGGCCGATATCCACTCGATCCCTCGCTGGTGATGAAGTTGAAGTAGCGCCGAATCCAATCATCCGTGATTCTTTGTCTCCTTCGTGCACGTTGTGACCTTTTTTGAACCAGCAATAGAATTAAAATGAAATGCTTAATCCTTATGCCAAAACCACTTTTCCAAAAAGTAATCCTGATCAGTTTAACGCTTGCAAGCCTTACGCAATGTAGCAGACCTATCAAATTACCTCCGGGTGACCCCAGTAACGGAGGACTTTTTCTTCCGGAAAACTTCGAAGCCCTGGTCGTTGCAGACAGTACGGGACGAGCAAGACATATTGCAGTAAATGATAACGGCGATATTTATGTGAAATTAACTTTCAACGATGCTCTTCACGGTGCAGGAGGAACCGTTGGCCTCCGTGACACCAATCAGGATGGCAAAGCGGATACCATCGCCTATTTCGGCGAATATAAAGATGAAGGAAGTTTAGCCGTGGGAGTAACGATCCATGATGGCTTTCTGTACACGAGCACCGTAAGAAACGTTTTAAGAAATAAATTAACGCCTGGAAAATTAGTGCCCGAGACCAAAACAGAAGTAGTACTCACGGATGATGATGAAAATGTGGTGAAGAACTGGCATACGACAAAGCCACTCGCCTTTGATAACGCTGGGAATATGTACGTTCCCTTTGGCTCTCCCTCCGATGCCTGTCAGGATATGACAAAATCCGGTCCGGTAGGAATTCCAGGAGGCCAGGGATTGGACCCTTGCGCTCAACTTGAAAGGCACGCCGGGATCTGGAAGTTCGATGCGAACAAAACCGGACTCACACAGAAGGACGGACGGCGATATGCAACCGGCTTGAGAAGCGTGGTCGGAATGCAATGGAATCCAATGGATCAAAGTCTCTATGCCGTGGTAAATGGCATAGACAATTTGCACACGATCTATCCCGGCTTCTTTTCTTCCTGGCAGGCTGCGATGCTTCCGGCAGAGTTATTTACAAAAATACCGGAAGGCTCAAACTTTGGCTGGCCCTATGCTTATTTTGATCAACTGCAGGGTAAAAATGTTTTACAACCGGGGTATGGAGGTGATGGTAAGAAAATTGGAAGAGCCGCTGAATTTGACAAGCCTGACATGGGGTTCCCCGGTCACTGGGCGCCGATGGATGTATTATTCTACGGGGGAAATCAATTCCCGGAACGTTATAAAAAGGGAGCTTTTATTGCTCTCCATGGTTCTACTGATCGGTCACCGTACCCTCAGGCCGGATACATCGTATGTTTTGTTCCGTTTGAAAACGGAGCGCCGAATGGAACGTGGGAGGTTTTTGCCGACGGATTTACCGGGGTAGATACTGTTGTGAATACGAGTGATGCTGTTTACCGGCCGATGGGTCTTGCGTCAGGGCCGGATGGTTCATTATACATTAGCGAATCCAATAAGGGAAAGATCTGGCGGGTGATGTACAAAGGAGACAAAGATAAATTCGGACCGGCGGAATTGGCCCAAATGGAAAAGCGCAAATCCCGATCCTATATAAAAACACCGGATGAGGTTCAGGATAATTTGCATATGGGGGATCGGTTAGAGGGAAGTATCTTATATCATACCTATTGCGCAAGCTGTCATCAAAGAGATGGCAAAGGAGATGGGAATCGCTTTCCTCCTCTGGCCGGATCCGATTGGGTAATCGGAGAAGAAAAACGATTGATTGGGATTCTACTGAATGGTTTGCAGGGGGAAATAAAAGTAAATGGAAAATCGTACAATGGTTTGATGCCCCGGAACAGCCATTTGGATGATCATGCCATTGCGTCAATTTTGACGTATATCAGGACGAGGTTCGGCAATAGGGCTGCTTCGGTCAATGCATTACAAGTAATGAAAGTCCGAAAGAATTAAAGGAAGCCCTCTTCGAGGCGTATCGTCCCCTCCGAACCCGCCACGCATCGTCTCTTCAAGAGGACGATGCGAAATCCTGGTCTCGAAGCGAATCGTCACCTTCGGGAGACGATACTTGACAGTCCGGACAGTGCGATGCAAAATAAATTCGACTTCGAGGCGTATCGTCCCCTGCGGACCCGTCCCGCATCAATTGTGGATTTCTTTCTACGGAATTGCAATTGTTGAGGAGTCGTATCCGGGGAAGAAACCCTCATTTTGCCCCGGTTAAGGGCCTGGCATGTTTTGTACCACCAAAAGGAATCGCAACGTACTGGCTTGACGTTGCAATCCACCTAATTTCTGGTCAAAATGAAAAATACCAAAGAATGCCTTCTGATTGATGATGATCCCGATGATCAGGAGATTTTTAGTATGGCTTTGCAAGAGATCGATAGAAGCATAAAATGTGTTCTTGCCAGCGACGGCATCCATGCGCTTACGCTACTAAAACCACCCACCTTCACTCCGGATTTCATTTTTATCGATATCAACATGCCGCGCATGAATGGTTTTCAATGCCTTGTGGAAATAAAAAAACTGGACCATTTAAAAAACGCTCAGATAATCATGTACTCCACGGCGGACCAGCCCAAAATAGTTGAATTAAGTAAAGAACTCGGAGCAAATGATTTTCTGGTTAAACAAATATCGCTTGATTTATTGATTCAAGAATTGTCTGCTCTATTTCTAAGTAAACCTGCATTTATTCCTTTACCACCTTGAAAAACCTGCTGTTGCCCCGTACATGCAACACATAAAGTCCCTTTGACAATTCCGTCAGGTCCACTTCTGCGCTTCGATCGCTCGTTTTTTCGGCAGGCGCTTGAATGGCTAAGCCCTGAACCGAGACGACCCGAAGGGAAGATAACTCAAATGGCTCGCTTAGGATGATCACCACTTTGTCTCTTGCAGGATTTGGATAAACCGCGTCGTTGTCATTCCCTATAGTAACCGCTACCGTGTCGGAACCAATGCCGGTAGTGATCGCGCATCCTGCCTTCTGCACCACATTCACAGGAAAAGATTCATCCCACTCACCATTCGGGCGTTGAAATTTCACGGTATACGAACCCAAAAAGTTTATATTTTCAAGATACCGCTCCCTGGGCACGGCGATATCCTTCCCATCCTTAGTCCATTGATAGCTCAGCATATTTGCTGAAAACCCAAGTCTAAGCGACTGCCCGGGACAAAGTTCAGGTGATCCAAAAACATAAATTTTTCGCTTGTCCTTTGCCAACATCCAGGAAAAAAAGTCAAGTTCTTTGTACGCGCTATTCCAGACGCCATGGCCAAGCAATGGATACAGAATGAACTGAGGATTGCCGCCTTTTGAAACGAAAGCCGTAATCACATCTTGCGCTGCGGTCGGCGCGGGATTGGTGTCAATACCCCCTTGATAAAGTCGAATCGGTGTTGTCAATAGGATGGTACTCGCTTTATCAAAATCCTTTGGTATGCCTGCCATAGGTAAGATAGCGGCAAACAGATCAGGTCTTTTTTGGGCCAGTGCCCACAAAGCATCCGCGCCGTTGGATAGACCATGGATTGCGATCCGGTTGATATCAACATGATACCGCCCTACGAGCTGCTTCTCGATAAAACCAACGAGCAATTCCTCACCTTCGCTAAGGGTACTGCTTGCCGGGTCGCCCCAGGTTCCATTATAACTTGACTGCGGAAAAACCACAATACCCGGAAACGATCCCGGATCGGATGCAGGCTTTGCCACGGCGATCCGGTGTTCATTGCCGCCATTCGCCAGATTGCCGCCATTATTGTCATAGTGCGTATCGGACGGATCATAATTAAAGTACCCTGTCCATTCCCGTCCTGATTCTCCGGCTCCATGGAGCATGATGATCAAAGGATATTTCCTGGAGTTGTCATGGATGTTGTAACCGGGAGGAAAAATGACTCTGAAATTAATGAACGCGCTTGCCGAATTGGCAAGTCCGTCGGAACTTTTCCATGCGGTAAATTCTTTATAGTAACTATCCCACGTGTACATTGGATAATGATGGCAGAGTCTGTCCGGGCACGTTGGCGCGGTAGTACCGGTATAGGCTCGCCAGGTATACCCGCTGTCGTAATGAATTGTTTGACCATTGGCCGGATCAGCAAAAAGCAGAGCGGTTGCCCCGATCAACACCAACAGCCGCCAAGCTATAAAACATCGGTTTTTCTCATTAATCGCGGATCGCATCGTCAAGCCGGTACGTTTCGATTCCTTGCTAAACAAAACGTGCCAGGCCTTAGCTGGCGCAAAATCAAGGCTTCTCCAATGACTTTGACTCCTCAAACCGTCGCAATTCCGTTGAATGCAATCCACAATTGCGCAGAAAAAGAGAAAGCAGGTATCGTTGGAAGAAAGGGATCCGATTATTTATTTAAATGGAGAAATTACAAACCAAAATGATTTCACCCCAACCGGCATTATGCCTAATTTTGCAGAGGAATTCACGAAAGAAGAATTTGAAGGGTCAAATCAAGGCGCAACCAATTTCATGTTAAAATGAAAAATACGAAAGAATGCCTTCTGATTGATGATGATCCCGCTGACCAGGAGATCTTTCGCATGGCTTTACAAGAGATCGATGGAAGCATTAAATGTGTTCTTGCCAACAACGGCATCGACGCGCTTACTATACTAAACCCTCTCACCTTCACTTCTGATTTCATTTTTATTGATATCAACATGCCGGGCATGAATGGCATTCAATGCCTTACGGAAATAAAAAAACCGGACCATTTAAAAGACGCTAAGATAATTATGTACTCCACCCCGGCCCAGCCTAAAATAGTTGAATTAATCAACGTACTCGGCGCAAATGATTTCTTGGTTAAGCCTGTAACGCTTGATTTATTGACTGAACAATTGTCCACTATTTTTTTAAATTAGACCATTTCGATAATCATCCGGAACAAAAATGCGAAAACGGTTGAGCCTGAAGCCGAAGTCCCTCAAGGAGCCTTCAACAATCAAAAGAAGCGAGGAACGTTATCACAGAATGATTGCGGAAGTACAGGATTATGCGATTATTTTATTGGACAGAAAAGGTATTATCCAAAACTGGAATAAAGGAGCAGAAAAGATCAAACAATACAAAGAAGCAGAAATTGTAGGGAAGCACTTTGGGGCATTTTATTTACCAGACGATCGGAAAAATAAATTACCGGAAAAACTGATCCGGGTGGCTCTCCGGGAGGGAAGAGCCATGCACGAGGGTTGGCGGATGAGAAAGGATGGAAGCCAATTCTGGGGAAGCATCGTCATCACAGCGCTCCATGACGAAAAGAATAAGGTTATCGGTTTTTCAAAAGTGACACGCGACCTGACGGAAAGAAAAATTGCAGCCGACAACCTGCAGAACTATGCCGCCGAGCTCGAACTCCAAAATAAAGAATTGGAACAGTTTGCCTATGTCGCTTCACATGATTTGCAGGAACCGCTGCGGAAAATTCAAACGTTTGCCAGTGTGATCCAAAAAAACATGGCGGATGAATCTTTAGTAAAACGCTACCTGGACAAGATCAATGCCTCCGCAAACAGGATGAGCCAACTCATCAAATCCGTTCTGAATTACAGCGGCCTTTCGGCGAATAAAGATCAAATCCTGGAAACGGATTTGAATTCAGTCCTGGACGTCGCTAAAACTGATCTGGAGTTACTGATAGCCGAAAAAAAAGCGACCATCAAAAATGAAATTCTTCCTACTCTTCCGGGAATTCCCCTTCAACTACGCCAACTCTTTACAAACCTGATTGGGAACTCGCTGAAATTTACTGACGAGCATCCAACCATCACGATTTCATCTAAAGTGGTTAAACCCGATGAGATGGTGAGTAAACCGGAAATTCTTCCGAACATTTCCTACGTCGAACTTTCTTTCGCTGATAATGGGATTGGTTTTGAAAAGGATTATGAACAACAAATATTTTCAATTTTTCAACGTCTGCCCGGTAAAAAACACTATCCCGGAACCGGAATCGGATTAGCCCTTTGTAAAAAGATCGTAGAAAACCATAAAGGTTTTATTACCGCCAAAAGTGAATTGGGAAAAGGCGCTACGTTTTATGTCTACCTCCCTGTCTGACTGTGATTCCTGTGATTTTATATGATTCTGTTGCCTCTGCGCCTACTTTGCGTCCCTGCGCTGCGTCTGCCGAAGCCGTCTCGGCGCAGGCAGGCCTCCGCGGTTTAGAATTTTTCACCTCCCTGTCCATCAAGGCCAGTGAAGATGTTTGTGAAGAAATTGAAAGGGTCCATCGGTTCGCATGGAATGTCCACCATTAAAAAATCCGATGGCTGTCTTATCTTCAAGGTTAAACTTGTCATACACATACCTGACCTTTCCATATTCATAAGCAACCCACTCATCCGGTTGCACCAGGTCATCGTGACCGCGTTCGACCATAAAGGGCCTGGGAAAGATCAGGTAGGCCATCTCAGCATAACTGAAGGTGTTTCCCATGTTGAAATAGGGCATCTCCCATTCCAACGTATTCATGTAGCTGGCCTTGTTGTGCGTATCGACTACCTTCCGCGTCCAGTCTCCGAAATCACCTGAACATATAGAGAGGCAATAACTCTCCAGCACCGACGGTACACGCATAGCAGTCTCCCCTCCGTAGCTAAGGCCATAAAAAGCAATTCTCTTCTTATCAACATAAGGAAGTGACCCCAGCCATTGAAGGGTTTGGTCGTGTTGAGCAATAATAAATGAGAATAATGTCTTTCTGATCGTATTCGCTTTTCGGTGCAGCCACCGGTACCGGTCCTCTCCCCGGTAAGGATTTTGGGGGGCATAGACAATGAATCCCTGGTCGGCGAGCTTAGCCGCAGCATCGTTATAGTAATTTGCGTTCCCTTCAACGAGTTCATGCGGCGTGCTGCTTCGCCCGTGCTGACAAACAACCACAGGCCGCTTTTCTCCGGGCTTCAAATCTTTTGGTATGAGAAGAATGCCCGATGCTATAAGGTTGGGATAGACATCCAATACCACTTCGTATCCCGTCCATCTTTCTTTATCATACCGCTTCCGTGTTTGTGGATTGGGCGGCAGCATCTTCTCATCGAATTTTCCCATAATTTCTTCCTGGAAATAGGTTCGATACTCCTTTCCTTTTTCAATAAAGCGATCCGGCGAATAGTAAGGATGATACGCTTTTGAACTCCAGGTCCGTTGCTCAAACTCCGGCATGACCTTGTAAAGGAAGAACCGGTTTCGTTCATAATCTGAATCCCGAAGCAGCCACTGAACATGGTCCTCTATCTCCTTTACCTGCCGGATCTGGCGCCCTTCCGGATCAAATGCGCTGCGTTTATCCAGGGGAATATCATTTGAAATGGATAATGACGAAGGCTGACCAAGAGACTTTGCAAAGATTCCTAAAGCCGCTGCCGATCCGAACAGGACAGGTGTATTGCCCGGACCGGTAATGAGATGGCGGGACTGAAAGCCTGGCTTTGTCAATTCATCAATGCGGTTATACTCCGCTTTTACCGAC
>DATHFS010000350.1:0-4011 GCA_035317975.1 Cyclobacteriaceae bacterium
TACAAAATCAATACATGATCACAACAAATGGCTAGTGTTGCGACCAATTAGATTTGAAACATGAATGAAGGGTCGGAACTTATTTTCATGGTATTTTAAGCCATAGCTGTGTTGCAGAATAAAATTGTCGCAACACTAGTGTTGCGGATATTTAATTTTGCAACGTTGTTGTGGCTGCGGTCAAGTGTCGTCTCCCAAAGGGGACGATAACGGGGGTGGGAAATGGTATCGGGGATTTCGCATCGTCCTCTTAGAGAGACGATGCTGGACCAACCTGTCAAGCATCGTCTTATCTTAACAAAATGTACGTATTAATACCGTACAAAGATCCATGTCCGGCAAAACTACATATTATTCTGGAGAGAGGGATATGCCATGATTATCAGCTATTAAAATCCTTAGCCAGTCTTTTTTACAGTGGGATGGTAACCAATACCGTCGTTCCATGTCCGGGCTCAGTCTTGATTTCATAGTGCCATCCAAACGAAGCCGCCCTTTCACGCATCCCTAAAATCCCCAGGGTTTTACTCTCCGTTACGGATTTTTTATTAAATCCCAGCCCATTGTCTTCTATGCGTAACGCAATCTGATTTACATCGTGAACAAAGTCAACCTTTACCTCAGTCGCTTTTGAATGCCGGGCTACATTGGTCAGGGATTCCTGGAAGATCCGGAACAGGTTGGTCTTTACCGTATCATCCAGTTGCAGTTCTTCTTCGGGTTGACTGAAATGGGTTTTGATCGCGGATCGTTTTTCAAATTCTTTCAAATGCCATTCCATGGCCGCTGCGAGTCCCAATTCGTCCAGCAAAACCGGACGCAGTTCATGTGAAATTCGCCTGACCGATTGCATGGTGGAATCCAATAATGCATAAAGGTCTTTGATCTTGTCTAGCGTGGCATCGTCCGTACTCGTCACCCTTTTCGTCAACCAGGAAACGTCCATTTTTAGAACAGTTAATTGCTGTCCCAGCTCGTCATGAAGTTCACGGGCAATACGGGTTCGTTCTTCCTCGCGGATCTTCAGGAGGTGTTCAGTCAATCGCCGTATCTCTTCATAGGATTGGTTAAGGGTGTCCTGGGCCCGCTTGCTATCCTCGATGTCGGCCGATACACCATACCACTTAACGACGTTTCCTTTCTCATCACGCAAAGGCTCTGTGCGAACCAGGAACCAGCGATATTCCCCGTCCGCCCGCTTCAGTCGCATTTCATCCTCCGAAGGTTCCCCGGCGGCCATGTTCGCAAGCCATTTTTTTGTGGCGCGAGGAAGATCTTCCGGATGGATGATGCCCATCGGCTCTTTTGATTCCTGCTCTAAAGAAAGGCCTGCATAATCCATCCAACGCTGACTGACGAAATCGATCGTGCCGTCAGGCAAAATACTCCAGGCCATAATCGGAATGGTGTCGATGATAAGCCGGATGCGATCTTCACTTCTTCGCAGGGCATCCTCGGCTTGCTTGCGCTGCGTAATATCACGGACAACGGCCAGAATTCTGCCGTCCGGAAGCATTTTGACGTTCTCTTCTATATCAAAAATGGTTCCGTCTTTTTTCCTCATTCGCCTGTCCCGGAGAAGGGCAGCACCTGCCAGAAGCAAATCGAACCGAAGCGGATCTGTTCGTAATTGCTCCGGGTCGACCAGTCTCATCAAATTTATTCCATTCAATTCTGTTTCGGAGTAGCCGAACATTTTGCGAAAACTGGTATTTGCTTCTATGAGGTTTCCTTGCTGGTCCGTGATCAGAATGGCATCGGAAGCTTGCTCTACAAGGGTACGGTAGCGCAACTCCGATTTTTTTAATTCTTCTTCTGTCTTTTTTCTTTGGTCGATCTCTATTTGCAAATAGGCAATTGTGTTGATCAATTCCAGGGTCCGAACTTCCACCTTTTGTTCCAGTTCAAAGTTTGATCGTAGTAATTCCGATTTGATCTCTTTTAGCCCTGCCTCTTCCAGAATTTCCCACGCTCCTTTGCGTTTTGCAATAACGCGTTCATGCGAATGGGCAACATCGAGAAGAGAAGCAGCATTCGACGAAAGGAGTGGGTAGGTGCATAAAACAATCATCCGCTTGCCCTTGATCGATGTATTCAGCTCGCGTTCATAATTCATAAAGTCGTCCCAATGTTCTCCGGGAGAGTCCGGAGTCCTTGTGATGGGTTCAAGCCAGCTCTCATTGCCATTCACACGCATTCCTTCGTATCCGGACGCCAATGCTTTGTTGAGTTTATCGTCCAGGCGGTTAATTATTTCCTGAGAATTGACCTTTCCACCCGTAAGGTACCAGTCGGCATGGGTAAGGATCTCCATACTTTTCTTTTGAAGAAAATGATCAAAACCAGGGATAGTTTGCCGTAGTGCCTGAAGAGCATCGTCCAATGGGACCGGATCACTGGTGACCCAAACGCAATACTCATTGGTCTCCAGTCCTGCTTTGAAATAAGGAATAAGAAGGTCGAGTAGATCTTCTTTTGTTTCATAAAACTGACAACAGTGCGTCCCCCAGTGTATGTCGCCCAGGACGTCAATGCCGCTTCTCCTTAATTCGGTCATGTTTTTACTACCCTCGCTTTCCTTTTCAAAAATCTCCTAATAGTTTTCTGGCGATTTCATAGGCAGATTGGAACCTATGTAATATAGTTATTTAGGGTAACTTTATCCGTAAGATTCAAATGATCTCAAGATCATATTTTTTACGCTTTACGATTGTTGTTTCCCTGGTTTGGTTCATGGCAACAATGAACTTCATGACCGGTTGTCAGTCGCCGGCAAAGGACACTGTCGTGAATAGGCTGAATACCAACGGAAGAAATGATGCCTGGGGTTTTGCGGGACCCGGCGGGGGAGGGGCAACGTTTTATCCTGCAGTCAGTCCACACAATTCAAGCATTGCATTTTTGAGTTGTGATATGACGGGATCGTTTGTCACCAAAAACGGCGGAGCGTCCTGGCGCATGTTCAACTTGCGGGGTGTAACCCGCTGCTATGTTTTTGATCCGTTGGATTCCAATGTAGTGTATGCCAATGCCGGTGGACTGTTCAAGAGCAAAGATGGCGGTACTACCTGGAACTTGTTCTACCCTCCACCGGAAGAAGTCGTCGGTATCGTTGCAAAAGGAGACCACGCGGAGGAAGTAATAGTTACACGCGACAGCTCCTATCGCAACGTCGTGGCGTTGGCCATCGACCCTGAAAATTCAGCGAAACTGTATGCCGCCATCCAGATAGATAAAACAATTGCTTTTTATGAATCTGATGATAGTGGAGTGCATTGGAATAAAGAAAAAGAATTTGAAGAGGGCGTTAAGAACATTTATGTCGTTCCCCAATCTCCACGCGAACGCAGGACCATTTATATCACTGGAAAAAGATCAATTGCGGTAAGAAAAAACGGAACATGGACGGTTAATAAAGGACCTGTAGGTGTAGAGCGGGTGACCGAATTTGCGGGTGGATTTGATCATCGGAAAAATACGTTTGTTATCTACGCTGTCGCGGGTAAATCGTATTTCAATCCCGAAGGAGATGCGTCCGGAATATACTTCTCCGATAACGGAGGCGCTACCTGGCAAAACAGGGAAGGAGGATTGCTGGGGATGACCACTAAAAATGCCTCCTTGCCGGAATGGAGAAGTGTTGCTACGAGTGCACAGCATCCGGAAGTGGTTTATATTTCTTATGCTAACCTGAAAATTCACCCGGATACCACGTGCATCGGTGTAGCGAAGAGCGAGGATTATGGAATAAGTTGGGCATTGGCTTGGAAAGATAAGCTTTCAAAAGGCGGAGACTTCTCCGCGCCTAACCTGGAGGGAGGGTGGATCAATGAACGATTTGGCCCGGCATGGGGAGAAAACCCGTTTTCTATCGGGGTATCCGCAATCAATCCTGATGTTTGTTACACTACTGATTTTGGACGGGTCATTAAAACCGGGAATGGGGGTAAAACATGGTCGCAGGTGTACACTAAAAAGAAACCGGGTGCAGACTGGATCTCGCGGGGATTG
>DATHFS010000351.1:0-9528 GCA_035317975.1 Cyclobacteriaceae bacterium
AGGTTGAGGCAATGGAGATCCCTAATGAAGTGAATGACGGTATGTCTGCATGTGCGTCGGTGGGAATGCCTGTTCCTGACTCAATCGGGTAAATTTGATTCGCCAGCGCAACAGCATCGACATAGTACAAATTGTTGCCGTACGCAACATTTGCAAAATCGGCAGGCGGCAAGGGATTGCCGCTATATTGTGTAGCGGCACCTTTAGGCGCAGTGAGTATCCGCAGGCCATATTTGCAGTTAACGGCGATGTTGTTGTAAGCAAGTCCTTTTCCTCCCTCTTCAAAATTTAAGGAACCGCCTCTTCCATCCGCGTTTCTCCTGTATCCACTGTTGACAATCGTATTGTTATACATATAGATGTTGGCCTGAGGATTCTTTCCGCCCTTGTTGGAGCATTTGGGTCCGTTTGTTGCGGAGCCAATCGTAACGTTGTAGGCATAATTTCCTTCCGTTCCCGATTTTACATTGAGTGATTCCCCGCCGAACAAGCCGCCTTTTTCGAACGTGTTCCGCATGACATTTATTTTACCGCCTTGAATACGGATCGGATCATCCACGCCACCATACACCCAGGAATCCTCCAACACAAAGATGCCGGTAGGATTGACAAAAGAAATCATGTAGGCCGGATTGCCGTTTGAAATGCCGCTTACCGGGGAAGTCAGCAACTTCCCGCAGCCAAATTCAACATGGGTCCATTTGATGATCATGTTCTTGGTATCAATATCTCCTAGAATACCTCCCCAGAGCCCGATATAAGCAGGGTCCGTTGTGGGATCCTGGCCGGGAATATCCGATTTAACCTGGTTCTCCACCGTAAAGTAAATTGGTTTTTCTTTGGTTCCAAGAGAGAGTAAGGAGCCATGTACAATCATACTGATTGCATTTTGACCAGCTGGTGTCGCCGCCATATAAAGTCTCACTCCGGGTTGAATAACCAGCGTGTCGTTCGGATTGACTGTAATATCCCGTTTAATTCTATACGTTTTACCGGTCAGCATGGTACCCTTTAAAGACCCACCGGTGGTGGTGTCGCTGATGGATTCTCCTGCTTTAAAATAAGCCGGCGTTACCTGGGTTTCATTCTTACTACAGGAAATAAAGCCTATCGACATCGATAGAACAACCGTTCCATAGAGGAGGAGCTTCACTAACTCGATTTTTGTTTTCATGGATTACATAGTTTGGTTTTAGAAATGGTTAAAGTTTAAATCTCAAGCCCGCTAAAAACGTCTGGTGGAAAACATCCTTCTGCACCACAATGCGATTATTTTTGTCCTGCGCGGGGGAATCCGGGGTAAGGTAATTTGGACTCAATACTTCCGTGATCAGGGAAGCGTCCAGTAGATTGGTGATTTTAACGAAGAATTTGAAGTTCTTAAAAATCCTTTTTTCAGCGGAGAAATCAAGCTGGGAAAAACCCCTCTGCCAGTAGTCAAGGTCTTTGTAGGGAGACACAATGTTGATCCTTCTTCCGGTGTAAACCCAGGAGAGCTGCGCATCCAGGCCGGCTTTCGGATTTTTATACAAAAACGAAACATTGGCGATGTGATCGGACTGACCCTGAAGTGGGCGGGTCTGATCTTGCAGTGAATTTACAATCGTTGTGCCTCCGTTGCTGTCCGTAATCGTCGCCTTGTATTTTTTTGATTGGACAATAGCGGAGTGTGTATAGGTGTAATTGGCCGTTACCCCCCAATACCGAATGTATTTCGTGATAACAAATTCAAGGCCATAGTTAGTTGCCACCCCATAGTTCTGAGGGATTACATTCGACGTGCTTACGGTGATCGGTACAAAACCGTATTCGATCGGGTTTTTTATTTTCTTATAAAAAGCCCCGGCCAATACCTGGTCACTTCCTCCGTTGAAGAGTTCGTACCGAATGTCATAGTTGTCAGCCGTAGTGTGCTTTATATTGTAATTGCCGGATTCGGTAAAAACGTCACCCGATATTTCAGTCGGAACAAACTCGAAATAATTAGGCCGTGATATCGCGGAGTAATAGGAAAGCCGGAGATTTTCCTTTTCAGACAAGGCATACTTAAGGTGCAAACTGGGCAACACATCGGAATAAATTATTTTGCCGTCCTTGCCCGGCTTGAAGATGCTGAGTTGAGAATGGTATTCCTGGTGTGTATTTTCGTTTCGAACTCCTCCCAGTATCTGGAGTTTGTTCGCCAGGTTGTATTTAGCCTGAATGTAATAGGCAGAAATGTTTTCCTTTGCCGTGTAGTTATTTGGGTCATTTGGGTTGGCGTATGCATTGGTCGCGGGTAAAAAAAGAAACGTGGCCTTATCGATAGAGGTGTATGCTTCATAATTTCCGCTTCCATCGGGCAGGAGCGTGTTGAGTTCGTACTCTGCATAAACATTGTTTCTTGTTTTGAACCGGGCCATTCCGCCCACGGCCAACTCCAGGTTTTTCAAGGGTGCCCTGGAAAGATTGATATAGCCCGTTTTGTCTTCATCCTGGTTGTTGGTCCATCGCTGGGTTACCGGTAATAATTCCTGACTTTGCAGTACCATGTTGTTGTACCGGTATCGCACATTCATATCTGCCCACGCCGGTGTGTTGCTGGTCGCCAAAGAATAGGCCGCCGTCCAATTCAATTTATAGTTGCCGTTGAAAAGCAAATGATCGCCCCGCAAGGTGGAGTTGTAAATGGTCTGGACGGTAAACCGGGACCGGTCATGTACATCGTTTGTGGCCAGGCCGGCGCCGATGCCCAATGGATTGTAATAGTTGCGATGCTGTGATTCTTCCAGGCGTACAAAGAGATTGGATAAACTTATTTTATGTTTTTCATTGATTGAATAGTCAAGCTTTCCCAGCGCCCCGAACCGGTTTTGGACAGTGGAGAATTGACGAATTTGTACTTCCTGGAAGAGGTAGGTATTCGGATAGGGCAAGGCCGCCGGCTCATCGGGAACGTAAAAGGTACTATTGGTGCCCCTGAAAATATTCTGATACGATACCGCTGCGAGGATTCCCAGTTTGTCTTTCAAGACTCGATTGCCTATGGATAAATTCAGCATGGAGTTCAGGGGCAGAGTACGATTAGTATATTGGAGCTGGTGGATCCCAAAATCAGTAGTCTTGGCCTCATAGCCCGGTCCATACACGGCTTCAGGAGATTTATAAGCAATCCCTTTTGTGCTGTACCCGGAGAAGGGTCGGTTTGAGTTCAGGATATCGCTGTACCCGGTCGCGGCGGTCGCGGAAATGCTTAAACTTTTGGGCGCGGATTTCATCACCATATTCATTGCACCGCCGATGGCATCTCCCTCCATGCTCGGTGTGACGGCCTTGATCACCTCAAGCCGTTCCAGCAAATCGGACGGAAAGATGTCCAGGGGAACATACCGGTTTTTGTTATCCGGACTCGGAATTTTTACGCCATTGACCAGGGTGTAGTTGTAGCGCTTGTCCATTCCCCGGATGATGGCATATTGACCATCTCCGCTGCTGTTGCGGACGATAGAAACTCCTGAAACACGTTGTAAAACATTTCCAACGGTAATGTCCGGAAGGAGTTCAATAGACCGGGCCCCCATGATATTCAGGACATTGTCCACTTTTTGTTCTGCCCGTCGCACACTGGCATCCGACTCCTTATCGATTGTGCCTGTAATTACTACTTCGGAGAGTTCGGTTTGATTTTCAACCAAGGGTATATTCAGTGAAAAGGACTGATCGCCTGGGAGGACTATATTTTTTTCAAACGTGGCATACCCCACCAGTTGACTAAAAATCTCGTAGGACCCGGGAGGTACATCCTGGATGAGGTAACTTCCATCTAATCCGGCGACGGAACTGTATTTTGTGTTCTTTAAATAGACAATGGCACCCGTCAAAGGCTCGCCTGTTTTACTGTCGCTTATGTTACCCTTAATAGTAGACGAAAGGCCGGTAAAAGAAATGGCAATAAAAAAAAGAATAGGGAGAATAGAGAATGGGTATAATCTATCCATAAGATATTTATTCGGCGAGTCTCTGAATTTGACCAGGCGTCAAAAGTATCGGCCATACATTAATTGGCTGTTACCACAGCGTTACGTTATGCCAATTCAATTTGAGCTGTTGCAATAGCGTGATTTTTCCACCAAATTTGAAAATGAGAAACATCCGCCTCATTTTACTGGTCAACGTTCTCTTTCTCGCGTCATGTAGACAGAAAGAAGTTACCGTCCCCGCTCCCGTTTTCCCGGTCCCCACGGCGGAACAACTTGCCTGGCATGCGATGGAGACCAATGCATTTATTCATTTTACCGTCAATACATTTACGGATAAGGAATGGGGGTATGGCGATGAAAAGCCGGCGCTGTTCAATCCTGCGGCGTTAAATACGGATCAATGGATAACTACGTTAAAAGACGCTGGCTTCAAAACCGTTATTCTGACTTGTAAACACCACGATGGATTTTGCCTGTGGCCATCGCAGTACACCGACCATTCTATCAAAAACAGTCCGTACAAAAACGGTAAGGGAGACCTTGTAAAAGAAGTATCGGAATCCTGTAAAACGCACGGACTAAAATTCGGGATTTATGTTTCGCCCTGGGATAGAAACCAGGCGACGTATGGAAGCCCTGCCTACATCACCTACTACCGCAATCAACTTAAGGAATTGTTCACGAACTACGGACCTGTCTTTGAGATGTGGTTTGACGGCGCCAACGGAGGGGATGGGTACTATGGAGGTGCAAAGGAAAAAAGACAAATTGACAGGAAAACCTATTATGATTGGCCAGCCACACTCAACATGGTTCGTGAGATGGAACCCGGTGTAATTTTCTTCAGTGATGCCGGACCGGGCGTACGTTGGGTAGGAAACGAAAACGGTATTGCCGGCGAAACCAATTGGAATTCGATTACACCGGATTCGCTTTACGCAGGTAAATCAGACGTTGAAAGTATTCTGCAGACCGGAAGTGAAAATGGAACAGGCTGGATTCCGGCGGAAGTGGATGTGTCCATCCGCCCCGGCTGGTTTTATCATGCGAAAGAAGATTCGCTGGTAAAATCCGGTGAGAAATTATTCGAGATCTATCTTACCTCTGTAGGCAGAGGTTCCACGTTACTGCTGAATGTTCCTCCTGACCGCCGGGGACTGATCCATGAAAATGATGTGAAAGCGTTGCAGGAGTGGCGCACACTCATTGATCAGGCTTTTCACACTAATCTCGCGGCGAATGCAAAGGCAACATCCCGCTCCTACCGCGGAGAGTTACCGAAGTTTGCTCCGGCCAACGCGACCGATGATGATAACGAATCCTATTGGGCAACCGATGATACGGTAACCGATGCTGACCTGGAAATCGATCTCGGGGAAGAACATACTATAAATTACGTCGTGCTCCAGGAGTACATTAAATTGGGGCAGCGTGTTAAAAGATTTGAAGTTGAAATCTGGAAGGACAATACCTGGAAAAAGGCAGCGGGGGCAACAACGATAGGATACAAAAGAATCCTAAAGCTGGATCCGGTCAAAACGAATAAAATCAGGATCAGGATCACGGAATCAAAGGCATGTCCTTTGATCGCAAAGGTGGCCGTGTATTGAATTTGATGTTAATTCCAAGAGGGGAACGAATCGGAATTGTTTTTCAGCAACATGGCCTACAACGAGAAATTAACGGACAGAGTAAGGGAAGCGTTAGCCCATTTGCCCAAAGTGGAAGAAAAGAGAATGTTCCGTGGTGTAACCTTTATGGTGAATGGTAAAATGTGCGTAAGTGTTGGAGACGATAGGATCATGTGCCGAATTGACCCTGCGGTGCACGAAGAGGCTGCAGAGAAGGACGGCTGCAGGACGGTGAAAATGAAAGGAAGAGAGTATAAGGGCTTTGTTCACGTAAACGAAGAAGCCATTAAAACGAAGAAAGAATTCGACTATTGGATCGGTCTTGCCCTTGACTTCAATGAAAGGGCGAAAGCGACAAGTAAGAAAAAGAAGAAATGATTTAGCTGATCCGTCCGTTTCCTGCAAACTCAACCGTCATAGGGCGAGATGTTTCACCGCAGAGGCGCTGAGACGCAAAGGAGACGCGAAGGTTCGAATTGATAGTATCTTCGTAAGATTTCCCTTGCGCCTTCTTAGCGTCTCAGCACCTCCGCGGTGAAAAATATTCAACGTAAACCGTTTACAAACTTTCCCTATGAAAAGATATTTTCTGATCGGCGGCCCGGTGACATTTGCCGTTATCTTCAACCTCGGCTATGTATTCCATGAAATCATACTGGGGGATTTCTTCAAACTGCATATCGGTGCCATTCAACGGGAGTCCTACATCATTCCTCTGATCGCACTGGCGTTTGTCTTGTACACAGCATTTCAAGCTTACTTCCTGCCGGTTTATTTTGAATACACCTCCCGGAACTACAACTGGGGACTATTTAAAACAGCAATTATTTTCGGCGGGGTGACGGGCTTCTTCTGGGATGGTTTACAGGGAGGGATGATTGAAGTGGCTACTTTTAAAATGCCTGCCATTGTATTTTGGTATGATTCCACTTATCATACGGTGGAAGGTATCCTCACCGCTTCGTTGCTGGCCACTTTTTACAAGAGATTCGCAAGTCGTGAGTAATTAGTCTTGAGTCTCCGGCTGATGCCAACTCAAGACTAACAACTCAAGACTTCTTACATATAGGTTAAAATCACCGAAGCCACCAGCAGCATCATGAAGTGATACCCTGTGTTAATGCCGAACAATTTCCAGGATTTCTTTTCCCAGGCAACCGCCCCCAAATCAACCGGCAGGTAAAAACCCAGCCACGTAAAAATAGTTGCACTCATGATGTTGGAAACGGCCGACATCTCCTTCGCTCCCGGAACAAAGCTCCAGGCGGCGATGTTGTGCGCGAAAACATAGGCCATGAGAAAATTGCCAATGACCATGAAAATCATCCCCTTGGCCATTTCACCACCCGTAGGTTTGATATTGGTATCAAAACCATTCTCCTTTGCCCACGCTTTCCCGAATAGCGGGGTGTACCAGATAAATCCAAGGATAAAGTTGGCTACCACGGCCACAAGGATAGCCATCATGTTTATGTGCATTTCTTCCATAGTATGTTGGGTTTAGGTTAAGGGAATCAGGATAAATATATTAAGATTTAAGTTGGGATGCTAGCCACCAAGGCGCGAAGTCCCCTCCCGGAAATAGCCATTTTAGAGATGCCCTAATAAATTAACCCGGGTACACTCAAAACCGACAGGTGATCTTCCCATAAATACTTCGCGGGATTCTGGAAAGACCCGCTTCCGTATGCTGGTTTTGAAAGAGGTTTTGCCCAACAAGGGAGATCTCGACCGACTTGAACTGCCGTGCCAGACGAGCATCAAATGTAAAATAGGCAGGGACGGCCGGAGTAGTTGATGCCGCCGGCAGTTTATCTGAAAAGCGACCTATTACATCGAATTGCAGATTGTCGGGCAAATCCATTATCGACTGAAGCATAACTACATTCTTGAGATCAACACCTTCGAATGCCCCGCTTATCGGTAAAACTTTTGGGCTGACGGCCCGGATGCTCTTTGCAAAATAAGTATACCCACCGCGCAGGTGCCACCAATCTCTTGCCCGGAAATTGCCCGTGAATTCAAATCCCCAGGATTCGGCGCGTTGTGAGTTGGCCAATACAATGGGAGTGGTAGTACTGGAAGTGGAGTCAAGGCTTCGGAGGTGATTGTATTGATTGTAAAAAGTAGCGAAGGAGAGTGACAATTGGTCTACCGGTCGTATGCGATAGCCCAGTTCGTAGGCAATCACTTTTTCCGAACCGAACTTCAGACCGGGGGTTACAGTAATGTCTGAGTCAAAACGCGTGGGGAGCCGCACGGCACGCGAAACAGCTGTCCAAATTGTATGTCCTGAATACATTGTCCAGGCCAGGCGTGCGCTTGGCTGAATTTCGAAACCGGAAAAGACGTTGTGCAAAAATTTGCTGCCCACCGTCAGTTTCAACTGATCGGGTACAAAAGTAATTTCGTCCTGCAGGAATGCACTAAAGAGCGGCATATTCCGGCTAAGCGGAATAAAGGTGCTGGCCGTTTGATCTTTTTGGAATCGATACGCTCCGCCCCAAAGAACGCTATGCCTGCGCCCAATAGGAAAACGATGCTGAATATCCACATCGTACGTATTGAGTTGATAAAAGAAGGGCCTGGTGGAATAGGGTGTCTTTCGCCAGGTCCGATCAAAATAAGCCTGTATTGTTAAATTTGATTTCTCCGAGAATTGGTGGGCAAAACGAGCCAGCATATTTTCGCCATCGAGATTAGCGCGCGTAGTCGAGTCGTTTTCACCTCCGCCGTACAGATCGCCCTGCACGGTCAGTGAAGTTGCTTTGGACGGATAATAATCCATGCGAAATCCTGCCTGGCTCATGTTCCAGGCATCTTTAGCGCCCTTTTCATTTTGCAGTACGGTATTCTTTTGATCATAACGGCTCCCATAAACGCGAAAAAACATATTCGGGCTTACGCGAAAACCATATCGCGCTTCAGCAAAATCTCTTAAGAACGAGCCCCCTGAGGCGGATGCATGAAATCCCTGGGTCGCCTTCGCACTTTTTGTTACGATGTTGATGACGCCGTTCACGGCATTTGCACCCCACAGCGTTCCACCCGGTCCGCTCACAACTTCAATGCGGTCCAGGTCTTTCAGCGGAGTGAATTGAGCATCCCAGTATACTCCGCCAAAAAGCGGATTGTAGATGGATCGGCCGTCGATCATCACCAGGAGCTTGTTGGCCAGGATGCCTCCCGCCGACGGCAGACCATTAAATCCCCGAGCGGTAATGGCCCAATCATGTGAGTTGGCCTGCCCGATCTGAAGGTTCGAGGCTAATCGCAAGGTTTCGGGAAGTCGTGTGGCACCCGACCGGTGAATATCTTCATTCGTGATCACCTGAACAGCGGACGCTACTTCAGTCAATTTCTCCGGCCGCATAGAAATAGAAGTCACCTTGACATTCATCAGTTCCTCCATACTCAACTTTTTCAGTTTATTGACTGTGAGAGAGTCCGAGGGTGCTTGAGCCAGGGCACGGCAGGGAAAAGCGAATTGACAAATCACCCATAGGGCGATGAAAAGCAGCCGATGGATAAGGCCAATGTGCGTACGGGAGTAACGTTCTGCGCCCAACGTTGTCGTGCTTATCTGGGTAATGAAATCGGAAACGGGATTACTATCCTTATCATTATTGGAGGCCGTTAGCGACCGCCATAAACTTAATAAAAGATTTTGACTTTGCTTCTTAAGCACCCTTCCATTCAAATCAATGACAAAAATCACGATAATTCGCAATAAATGATGCCGAAAGCAGGGCTAAAACGTAGGGGTTTACCCTGAACGCTCAGGGTAGCCCCGGGTAACCCATAGGGGCCAGCCCTGCCTTGATTTGCACCATTTTCCAAGGTTTTGCCTGGAAAACCTGCGAAATCTGCTTAAAAAGCCTGATTTGGCCCTGATTTTTCTAAAATCCGGATTTGCTCTGATTCGCCGCAGGGCCTGG
>DATHFS010000352.1:0-3120 GCA_035317975.1 Cyclobacteriaceae bacterium
TACTCCACTAAAGACCTCCACGCCGGCAGAAAAAGATATCAATCCCTTTTTTCCAATCACCCGGATTTTCACACCCTACTTTAAGATCTTGTTCCGGGCCATCATTTCGCCCAACGCTCCATAATCCAGCCGTCGTTTTCATCCCGCCGCGGGCAGGAGTTCTCTCTTTTTTTCTGTTTAACCTTCTATTAACGTTATTGATTTTATGAGCAACAAAGGAGTCATTGTCGTTTTGACGATCATCATTACCGCACTGTGTTTATTCTATTTATCCTTCACGTTCGTCGCCCAGCGGATTCAGCAGCAGGCGATTGACCAGGCTACCGACAAAAGCGGAACCATTGACCTAAGTAAAAAACAAGCTTACCTCGATTCGGTATGGAACCAACCCGTCTACGATCTTTTCTGGAAAAACTATACATACCATGAAGTAAAAGACAATGAATTGAGTCTGGGTCTCGACCTGCAGGGCGGCATGCACGTCGTACTCGAAATTTCCCCTGCCGACATTCTCAAAGGCCTGAGCAGCAATAGCCAGGATCCAGCCTTCCTTGCCGCACTACAGAAAGCCGGAAAAATGGCAAACGCCAGTCCGGAAACCTTTGCTTCACTTTTTGCCAAAGCGTATAAGGAGGTCAATCCCGACAGGAAACTGGCGCCCCTGTTTGCTTCTTCTACCACCAAAGACAGAGTAAGCTTTTCTGATACGGATGATGCCGTCGTCAAATTCCTGAATACGGAAATCAAAGGCGCCATTGATCGTTCCTATACTATTATTAAAACACGGATCAGCCAGTTTGGTACATCCGAACCCAGCGTTCAACAACTGCAGGGAGGATGGATCCAAATAGAAATTCCCGGCGCCGACAACCCCCAGCGTGTGCGGAAACTTTTGCAAGGAGTTGCCAGGCTCGAATTCTGGGAAATCGTAGAACCCAACGATCCTCAACTCAACCAGGCGTTGAGGGGCATTAATCAAATGCTCGTGAACGAACAAAATGAAAAGAAGAAGGCCGCCCTCGCGACAGCAGAAAAACCGGGAGACTTGACTCAGCAACTTTCAAAAGGTGCCGTCAAGGGTGACACGGTCAAATCACAGCTTGAAAAAGCATTAAGCGCCGCTAAGGACAGCACCGGCGGCTCGCTTGATTCATTGACAAGAGCAACCTTATCGCCGTTGTTCTCCTTAATGAACCCTCAGATCCCGTTCCTGTATGCGGTCAAAGATACGGCCGAAGTCAACCGTCTGCTCCGGCGGGCGGATGTAAAGGCGTTGTTTCCCCGGACGATCGGTTATTTGTGGGATGTCAAGCCCGAGCCCAAACAAACTCCCGGTATAGAAGATATTCAACTTAACTTTATCAACCTCGGACGGAACGGAAAGCCCTTGCTCACCGGCGAAGTCATCAATGACGCCCGGATGGAATTCGACCAATTTGCAAGACCAGCCGTAAGTATGACTATGAACGGGTCGGGATCACGGGCGTGGGCAAAAATTACGGCCGCCCAGGCCGCCAAACAGCCGCAGGGTCGCGTTGCCATTGTTCTGGATAATTACGTTTATACCGCCCCCACAGTGCAAGGCGAAATACCCAACGGAAACTCCCAGATCACCGGAAGTTTCACTACGGAGGAAGCAAAAGACCTGGCCCTGGTACTGAAAGCCGGATCGCTGCCCGCGCCTACCAAAATTGTAGAGGAAGGAATTATTGGTCCGACACTGGGCCAGACTGCAAAAAACCAGGGGCTGCTCTCGATGGCCTGTGGTCTCTTCATTGTTGCGCTCTTTGTCGTGGTCTATTATACCAAAGGAGGCTGGGTGGCCAACATTGCGTTGCTGTTTAACATCTTTTTCATCCTGGGCATCCTGGCGCAGTTCAACGCATCCCTTACCCTACCCGGTATTGCCGGTATCGTGCTCACGATGGGCATGGCCATTGATGCCAACGTGTTGATCTACGAACGGATCAAAGAGGAACTTCGCCATGGAAGAAAATTGCGCGAAGCGATAAAGACCGGATATTCAAAAGCCTTTGCTACTATCCTCGACTCCAATGTCACCACGTTTTTGACCGCGCTCGCTCTTTTCATTTTCGGCCAGGGTCCCATACGCGGATTCGCGACGGTGTTGATGGTCGGTATCGCCACTTCCTTCTTTTCTTCGATCTATATCTCTCACGTCATCATCGACTGGATCGTGCGGAAGGGAGATGAGACCCGGATGTCTTTTAACAGCTTCTTATCGAATATGGTCAGCCACCGGAGAAATTTCGACTTCGTCGGCATGAGAAAAATCAATTATATCATTTCCGTTTCCGCCATCGTCATCGGGTTCGCCGTTATCGCGGTCCAGGGATTAAACTTTGGCGTGGATTTCAAGGGAGGGCGCTCCTACCTCGTGAGTTTCAGCAAGCCGGTTTCTACGACCGATATGAAAGTGGCGCTCACGGAAAGCTTTGGAAATACGAGTACGGAAGTAAAAAATTATGGCACCAACGATATCGTCAAAATCACGACACCTTACCTGATCGACGACCAATCCGAAGAGGCCGACAATAAAGTAAGGGAATCGCTCATCACCGGGTTGGAAAAATTCACCGGTCTGAAGCATGCCGAACAGGAATCAAAACTGGATGCCAGTCATTTTACGATTTCAAGTTCCACCAAGGTGGGGCCGACGGTTGCGAGCGACATAAAAAATTCGGCCTTTAAGGCGAGTTTCTTTTCGGTCATTGCTATTTTTCTATGGATCCTGATCCGTTTTAGAAAGTGGCAATACAGTGCCGGCGCTATCGTCGCGACGCTGCACGACTCCCTGTTTGTATTTTCTGCTTTTGCGGTAGCACACGTTTTGGGATTGTCTTTTGAGGTCGACCAGGTTTTTGTTGCCGCCATCCTTACGGTGATCGGCTATTCGTTGAACGATACGGTGATCATCTTTGACCGGATCCGGGAGTACCTGCATTTGGGTACGTCGCACGATCGGGCCAAAATTTTTAATGATGCCATTAACAGCACCCTGAGCCGTACCCTGATCACTTCGGGGACGACGTTAACCGTGGTCATTGTGTTGCTGATTTTTGGAGGAGAAGTTTTGCGTGGATTCTCTTTTTCGTTGCT
>DATHFS010000353.1:0-2145 GCA_035317975.1 Cyclobacteriaceae bacterium
TCTGGTCTGAGGCCTGGAATGCGCCACCCGGACTATTGATCCGCAATACAATCGCTTTGACATTATCGCTGATCCGCGCCTTGCGGATGGCGTCGGCAATGGTGGCCCCTCCTACGATGCCCCTGTCGGATTCACCGGGCATGATGGTTCCATCGGCAACGATCACGGCGATCTCGTTCTTTGATTCTTTATAGGTGGAGAAACTCTTTTTATACTGCGAATACTTTACCAGGTGGATAGGTTTATCTTCTTTGATCCCGAGCCGGCCGCGCAATTCATCCTTGACCTGGTCCTCGTAGTAAAGGGAGTCCACCAATCCCAGCTCCACGGCCTGCGCTGCATTGCGCACGAGCATCTTATCAGAAATTTCCTTGAGCTTGTCCTTCGGGATTTTGCGGGATGCAGAGATGTGGGCCAGCATTTCGCCATAAATGGAGTTGACCAATGAATTCAACTGCAGCCGGTTGGGTTCGCTCATGTTGTCGCGCAGAAAGGGCTCTACGGCGCTCTTGAAATCACCCACCCTGAACACTTCCGGTTTGATCTCCAGCTTGTCAAGCATTTTCTTGAAGAAGGTAACCTCGATAGCGAGGCCGTTGAATTCCAACTCCCCTTCCGGGTTCAGGTAAACTTTGTCCGCTGCCGAAGCAAGGTAGTAGCCTCCTTCGCTGTACATGTCCGAATAAGCAACGACCCACTTTCCGGATTGGCGGAAGTCGAGGAGTGATTCCCTGATCTCTTCTACCGTGGTGACACCTGCCAACGGATGGCTGATCGATAGGTAGATCCCCTTGATCTTGGCATCGTCTTTGGCATGCGCAATCGCTTGCTTGAGCTGGATCAACCCAATGGGCTGGTCTCCGGCGCCGGGAAACAACTCGGCCAGGGGGTCATCCCCTTCCATTTCATTTATGGGGGCCGTGAGCTTGAGATGGAGAACGGCATTATCATCAACGTCCACTTTCTTGTCGGAGGCGACCGTGGCAATCATGGTTAGAATGAAAATACTGAAACCGATCACCAGGATAAAGGCGAGGAATGCGCCCAGACAGGATGAAAGAATATTTTTAATGAATGCCATGGGATGAAAATTTTGAGTCCTAAAATTAGGCAATTAGAATTAAATTAATGCACTATATTTCGCAGGCATGACGAAGAACATTTATTTATCCCTGGGTTCCAACCTGCACGACCGCGAGAAAAATCTGCTGCTCGCCATTAAGAAAATCAATGAGCGATGCGGCACCGTGATCGGCGTTTCCTCCTTGTACCAAACGGGCCCCTGGGGAATGCCCGACCAGCCCGATTTTTTAAATCAGGTCATTGAACTGGAATCCGATTATTCCCCTCACGACTTGCTCGAAAAATTACTGGTCGTGGAAAAGGACATGGGAAGAAAACCGGCTCCCCGGTGGGGACCGCGGGTAATTGATATTGATATTCTCTATTTTGATCAGGAAATCATTTCAGAGGATGACCTGGTCATTCCCCATGTAGGCATACCGCACAGGAGGTTTGCACTGATGCCGCTATGCGAGATCGCTCCCGACTTTGTTCATCCGTTGCTGAACAAGACTACGCAACAACTGCTGGAAGAATGTACTGATCCGCTTCAGGCAGAAGTGTACGTTCCTAAAAGCTCCTAGCCTCCACCCCGGGCGCTATTTTTCTAACCAATCCCTGCAGCACTTTCCCGGGACCGCATTCAATGAAGGTCGTCGCTCCATCCCTGACCATATTCTGCACGGACTGTGTCCACCGGACGGGCGCAGTAAGTTGATCGACCAGGTTTTTCTTTATAGTGGCAATCTCTTTGGAAGGCATAGCATTTACATTCTGGTAAACGGGACAGGTCGGAGAACGAAAAGAGAGTGCTTCGATTGCAGAAGCCAGTTCTTCGCGGGCGGGCTGCATCAGCGGTGAATGAAACGCCCCTCCTACCGGCAACGGCACGGCTCTTTTGGCGCCGGCGGCCTTCATTTTTTTGCATGCAATATCAATGCCCTTCAACGTGCCAGAGATCACCACCTGACCCGGGCAGTTGTAGTTGGCAGCCACGACCACCTCATCTATCGAAGCGCAGATATCTTCCACTACCTTATCGTCCAGACCAAGGATAGCCGCCATGGTCGAAGGGTTTATTTC
>DATHFS010000354.1:0-3565 GCA_035317975.1 Cyclobacteriaceae bacterium
AGGCGAACATTAGTTTAAAGACGTGGTGGATCGGTCTTTTAAACAAGAAAAAGTGGTTCGTGTTGCATCATTTGACCTATACCCATATTCAAAGGTGGCAGGAGGTCTTAAAAAATCAGCTCACCCGGTTTTCAAATAATATTTCTGCAAGCCATTACATTGCTAATACCTTGAAGGGAAAGAGCGCCGTTATTCCGAATTTCTTTGCCGATGAGTTCCGGCGGGTAGAAACTATAAAGAAGGAAAAGGACATTGTATTTGTCGGAAGATTGGTTTCAGACAAGGGAGCAGATGACCTTGTCAATGCATTGATCATCCTGAACGGCAGGGGAATTGCTTTGTCGTGTGCGATTATCGGAGAAGGGCCTGAAAGAGATAAGTTAATGCACTTGATCCGTGAATCTGGCCTTGAGACAAATGTGACGTTAAAGGGTCCTATGAAAGGGGCATCCCTAGTAGACGAGATTAATGCGCACAAAATGATGGTGGTCCCATCAAAATGGCCTGAGCCTTTTGGAGTGGTTGTGCTGGAGGGCCTGGCCTGTGGTTGTCGAATTGTTTGTTCGTCCGATGGCGGACTACCTGAATCATCGAATGGATTTGGTTTGCTTTATCCCAATCATGACGTTGTTGCTTTGGGTGATCGGATTTACGAAGCCCTATTAGCCGGAGCCTTCCCAGAAAGTGAAACCAAGGCAGTACAATCGTATCTCAGGACAAGAACGGCAACGGCCATTGCAGATCGATATATTCATATTTTTAATTCCAAAATACAACGCGAAAGTCATTACATGGTTTCGGCTGAGACCCATCCATGAATAGCAATAAAGTGACGCGCATACTTTACGTTGGAATAAGTCCTATTCAAAATACGAAGCCTTACCGGCTGCTCCATGAAAATCCAGACTTCATCGGTACAGTCGTTTATTTGAAGAAACCGGTTGCCAATACCAAAGAGGATAAGGAAAGCATTACGAAAGCCGCTTTCGATACGGATCTCCTTTCAGGATATAACAACCATTTCCTGAAGACGTTCAGTATTACCGGCAAAGGTTTTTTTTCTGCCATCGCGCCGGGGATTTTCAAGTGGGTCAGGAAACATGATCTTATTGTGGTGTACGGCCATAATTACTTCACTTTCTGGCTGGCTATGATGGCCGCAAAACTGTTTGGAAAAAGACTTATTCAAACTACCGATGCCATTTACATGGAGGCAACGGCAGAAAGCGGGGGATGGAAAATGAAGGTGAAACCCGTTTTTCTGCGGTCTATGTATAATAAATTCGTCAACGGAGTTTTTGTTACATCAACAACTTCGAAATTGTTTCTGCAATCGGTCGGTATCCTACCCGGGAAGATAGGCGTCATTCCTTATGCCGTTGATGAGGATATGATCCAACAAGTTTCCGAAGGAACAGATATCAAAAAACTCAGGGGCGAATGGAATATTCCTTTAACCGATACTGTATTTGTATTCTGTGCCAAGTTTATCTCCCGAAAAAGACCACAAGATGCTATTGATGCCTTTGCCAAAATAAATAGCCAAGACGCAACTCTTGTTATGGTAGGAGATGGTCCAATGATGCAGGAACTGAAGCAACATGTAAATGATCTGCATCTTCAGTATAAAATCATTTTTACCGGCCTGGTGAATTACTCCATGCTGCCGTCGTACTACACAGCGTCTGACGTACTCGTTTTTTGTTCAGAACACGAGCCCTACGGCTTGCCGGTGAATGAAGCCATGTTATGCGGGAAACCGGTCATTGTAAGCGACAGGATCGGTGCGCGGCTGGATCTTGTCGAAGAAGAAAAAACGGGTTGGATTTACCGGACAGGAGATGTACAGCAATTATCGGAATTATTGAAGAAGGTTATTGTTTATAAGACGGACGGACGCCTGCTGAAAATGGGGCTGGCGGCGAAAATGAAAATGCAGACATGGTCCAGTGAAACTAATCTCAACAATCAGTTGGAGTTTTTCCGGTCGAAAAAGTGGATCAAGAGGCAGTGCTGAGTCCATAATAATGTAAAAACTTAATTTCGCAACACACAAACCTTATTACCTTCGTAGCACTCAGCTGTCTCCACACTCCCAATCCTTCTTACCTTATTGTCGGGATATGCACCTTGCGAGATGTATTGTCAAGTATCGTCTCCCAAAGGGGACAATACAGAGGGACGGGAAATCGTACCGGGGATTTCGCATCGTCCTCTTCGAGAGACGATGCTGGACGAAAAAAAATAAGGTAATAAGGTTGGAAAGGTGGTGGGACGTTTTGTGTATTAAGGTAATAAGGTTAACGTGTACAAACTCCGCCATGACTGGCGAAGTTAATCAAGACTCAAGACTCAAAATAGCATGTCAGATAAACATAAAAGCGACCTATCTGATAATGCCTCCATCCTGGTTTCGCATGCCGGAAAACAGTACGTTCACCGGTTCGTACAAGGACTATTGGCGAACGGCTGGGGGATTTTGTTTTGCACTCCGATATGGTTTCAAAGACTTCCATCCTGGTTTAGACTAGTTCCACCATCAATACGAAGAAAACTGACTTCCGAACTAAAAAAAAGGCTCTTTACCTTTCATGGCAACATCGAACTGATCACATCTCCTATTATGGCCCTGCAAAAGGAGGTAGCAGAGAGAATCCCCCGTGGCCGTGGGGTAAATGGAGCGCAGTTGAAATTGGAGAAACAACAGGACAGGTTTGCCGCCAGGCTAGTGGCAAAGCATAAGCCTAAGATTGTTGTAGGATATGAAATTGCAAGTAAACGAACGTTCGCCGAGGCACGATCCCGGAGAATTATAACCGTTCTTGACCTGGCTCAAATACATTACCAGGATATTATTGAAATTGCCGGGCGCTATCCACCAATGGACTATATTCTTAAGAATCCTTACCTGGAAGAAATCAATACGCGCAAACAGTCCGAGTACGAATCAGCCGATTTCATCATAACGCTTTCTTCCTATGCCCGTCAAAGCTTATTGAAGAGAGGTTTTCCGGCTGACAAAGTATATGAAGTAAACCTGGGCTTCGATGTTAATTTGTTTACTCCGAAGCGACAATATGAAAATCGGGAAGAGCTCCGGTTGTTGATCTGTGGTACCGACATGATACGAAAGGGTCTGGGACTTCTCATTCAGGTTCTCAAAACCTTAGAACACCAGGGACTCAAACTTAAACTGACTGTTGTTGGACCTCCCGGAGAAATCAATAAAGTAATTAAACAATACGGCCAGCCGGCCTCTGTTTCTATACTCGGATTTTTGACGCACGAAAATCTTGTGAAGCAATACCAGGATGCCGACCTTTTTGTGTTTCCATCCTATCTGGATTCATGGGCGATGACCGTTCTGGAAGCGATGGCCTGCGGTACCCCGGTCATTGTCACTGAGAATACCGGGAGCAAGGAAGCTGTCCAAAAGGGAGGTGGTATTGTCATTCCCGCCGGGAATGCTCTTGCTTTGGAGGATACTATAAAAAGCCTCTACAACAACCGCAGTACCCTGGAAACGCTTGGTAAAAAAGCAAGAGAAGTGGCCGTAGAATATACG
>DATHFS010000355.1:0-3836 GCA_035317975.1 Cyclobacteriaceae bacterium
GTTCTGAAACCGCATCAGCAAAATCGCGTAAAGGCGTTGATCAACCCGGATGCAGATCCGTTGGGGTTCGGTTGGAATGTCACGCAATCAAAGATTGCCATTGGCAGTGGTGGGTTCACAGGAAAGGGATTTTTAAAGGGCACGCAAACAAAATTTGACTTCGTACCCGAGCAGAGTACCGATTTTATTTTTTGTACCATAGGAGAGGAGTACGGCTGGCTGGGGAGCCTGGTTACCATTGGTTTGCTGGTAGCACTGCAGTTGCGCATTCTTTTTTTGGCCGAACGCCAGAAAAACCGGTTTGCCCGATCATTTGGTTATAGTGTAGCCAGTATTTTCTTCTTTCACTTCGCAGTCAATATCGGGATGACCATTGGACTTTTTCCGGTAATCGGCATTCCCCTGCCTTTTTTTAGCTATGGCGGATCTTCCTTGTGGGGCTTTACAATCCTCCTGTTTGTGCTTCTTAAATTAGACTCCCATCGGGGCGAGGTGTTGCAGAGGATTTGATGACCGGGGTGTGGTAATCGGTGACCGGTAACCGGTAGATTAGTTTACTGACTACCGATTACAAATCGCCTCTCTACCAGGGACAGGAATTCCTGATACTCCTCACTTTCTTTGTCCCACTCTTTATAATGAGTCTCAAGGTAGTCCAGGGCCTGCCCCAGGTTGTTCAGTGCGTCAAGCCGCTCAATGGCTTGGGAGAAAATTTCGAAGTCACCGTTAAACAGAATTTTGGTGAACATGAACTTTTGATTGATCGTGAGGCTGTTTTTGATGGGGCTGGTCTTTTGATAATGGTTTCCTGCCGGTTTGGTCGCACTTGCCCCGACAAGCTCGGGTTTTCTTTCCACTGGTGTTATGCCTTTCGGCAACGAGTTGACTTTTGGCTCGTACAATTTTCCTACCTCCAACGGAACTACTTTCGAGAATTGTTCGACGTGCGATTCAATATCCTCCGGAGTGAAGTTCACTTCTTCCAAAATCGAATCCAGCAACGCAAAGGCCTCATTTCCCGAAATTCTTGTTAATTTTTTTTCTTCGAGTTTTTGGACAAGCTTTTCGAGGGGTGCCTGGTTGATCTTAAGGTATTTGATATCACTCCTGAGATCGCTGATGTTGATGTATCCCTGACCCTGCCGGTCAAGGGTATTGGAATAAAAATCGTAAGGAGAGAGCACAGCGTAAAGCGCCTGAGAAACAGCATTCTTCAATAAGGGAAGGAGATCAGTCCGGGAGACCGATATGTGGTTGGATAGGGTATTCTGGAAGTGATGCATTGCCTCCGTGACCTCCTTGGCCTGGTAGTTGAAATAAGGACTTTTTAGATTTTGACTCTCCACCCTCCAGACGCGCATCAGTTCGCGAAGGACAAAAAGATTGACCTGTTTGATGTCACACAAGGTCATGATTTCAGGGCCCGTAATTCTTTCTTTGGAATCAAAAAAAGCCGAAACGATCTTGAAGGCATAAGCCTCACTATACTGTTCAATGGCTTTCTGACTGATTTTATCATCCATATTTGTAAAACGCAAGGCCTTCCCTTAAGTTGGGCAGCCATGGTAAAGATAGTAATAGAAAACCTCGGTAAAAAAGAGCTTCAAGTAAACGATTTTTCGCTGCCTGTATTGCGCCACCTCCATGGTCATTTTGTGGATTGGATGCACGCATGCGGCGGGAAAGGCCGGTGCACTACATGTAAAATGATTGTTTTGTCCGGTATGGAAAACATCAGTTCGCTATCGGCCGCAGAACAACAATACCGCCGCGACGGAGCCCTGGCCGAAAATGAAAGACTTACCTGCCAGGCCTTTATTTCAGGCGATATTCTGATCCGGGTACCCGCCGAATTCAAACTGCCGCATGTCCGCTATTCGGGATAGGTGCCCAAATTTGCTTTCCATTATGGACTATCCATTACGGACTTGTACCTTGCACTATGTTTATTGAACCGCGACCGAACAGATCAAACGGATCCGAAAAATCAGGTTGGATTGAGGTGATTTCGGGCTGTATGTTTTCGGGCAAAACAGAAGAACTCATCCGTCGGCTTAATCGTGCGTTGATCGCACGACAGAAAGTTGAAATTTTTAAGCCCGCCATTGATAAGCGGTACCACGATGAGCAAATCGTTTCGCACAGCGAACGCACGATCCGGTCTACCCCGGTCAACGTTGCCGGCGACCTGTTGCTCCTGGCTGGCGACTGCGATGTGGTAGGCATTGATGAGGCCCAGTTTTTTGATGATGCGATAGTAGAAGTTTGCAATACGCTTGCTAACCATGGCAAGCGGGTGATCGTTGCCGGGCTGGACATGGATTATGAAGGTAAACCCTTCGGTTCCATGCCACAATTATTGGCCGTTGCCGAGTTCGTCACCAAGGTGCATGCTATTTGTGCCCAGACGGGGGAGTTGGCTTCCTTCTCATTTCGACTGAACGAAAACAAAGCCCAGGTAATGTTGGGGGAGAAAGACCAATATGAAGCCAGAAGCCGGAAGGCGTTTTTTGAAGGAATGAAGGATCGAAAGGAACATCATGGCGATTCCGGATTCTAGATTCCGGACTCTTATTAGTCCGGTCATGGTACGTACCGACCAGCCTGGTGTCCAGCGGCTCTTCATTCTGAAATTCTCAAATTCTGAAAATTCTGACTCATAAAACCCGCGGCATTGTCTTTCGCTTCACCAAATATGGAGAGACTTCCATTATCGTCACTATTTTTACCGAATTGTTTGGACTGCAGAGCTACATCGTCAATGGGGTTCGCTCTAAATCCGCCAGAGGCCTGATCGCCCTTTATCAACCCCTGATGCTGCTGGACCTCGTCGTGTACCACAAAGAGAATACCAATATCCTTCGCATCAAGGAAGTGAAATGCTTTCACCCGTATGCATCGCTCCTGACCGACATCCGGAAATCAACGCAGGCCCTGTTTCTCAATGAGATCATTAATAAAGCAATAAAAGAACAAAGCCATGCCCGGGAAATCTGTAGTTTCTTATTTGATTCTTTTGAAGTACTGGATCGCCTGGCAGACAACTATGAGAATTTTCATTTGCTATTCCTGATCAAGCTGAGTCGTTTTCTTGGATTTGGCCCACACCAGGCTCATGAGCTCCTCATAGGCCGGGTGCTCGACGTTAAAGAAGAAATCATTTTACAGCGGATGTTAGAGGCCGGCTACTCGGAAATTATTCCCGTCACGAATAGTCAACGAAGAAATCTACTCGATCTCGTTCTTCGCTTTTACGCCGACCATGTTGAGAATTTTGGAGAAGTGCGATCGGTTCATGTGCTTAGAGAGGTGTTAGAGTGACAATTGAAAACGATAAGTCGATCTGCAATTCTATGAATATTTTTACAACGCCCAGCCGTATTATCATCACCTGCAACAAGAGGTTATCACCTTATTTACAGCAGGAAGTCATTGAACTGGGATTTACCCCCGAAAGAACATTTTCCACGGGAATTGAGCTAAGGGGGACCCTAAATGATTGTATCCGGTTAAACTTATCTATACGCTGTGCGAGCCAGGTGTTGTATTCATTGAAGCAATTCAGGGCCAATAGTCCGGAGGAAGTGTATGAAACACTCCTCTTATTTTCGTGGGAAGACATCATGGAATCGGATGGCTATCTTTCCGTGACCAGCACGGTAGACCACTTCACGGTCAACAACAACTTATTCGTTAACGTGAAGGTGAAGGATGCCATCGCCGACCGCATGCGCAGGGAGACCAGCCGTCGGCCTGATTCAGGTCCCGAGTTGGACAGGACCGTGATTCATTTGTTTTGGAAAGAAGAAAACGCTGAAATTTTTATTGACACGTCG
>DATHFS010000356.1:0-12988 GCA_035317975.1 Cyclobacteriaceae bacterium
CCGGGCCTCATTAATTCTGTGCCGAACGTAATCCGTCTTATTAAGGCAGTGAACTTGATTTATCCAACTGCCTTTACGCCCAATAGGGATTCGCTCAATGACGGGTTTACGCTGTCCGGCCACTATATCGCCAAAATGGAGTTGAATATTTTCGATCGCTGGGGAACATTGATTTTTTCTACCAACAGCAGCGAACCATGGGATGGGACCTACAACGGAAGGTTGATGCCGGAGACAACGTATGTCTGGACGGCAAAAGTGACCGATAGTGCCGCACGGAATTTCACCCACACGGGGACGATCGTATTACTGAATAAAAATAAGTAGGTTTAATAGTTAAGGGTTGAGTAATATATTATTGGTCATTGGTTATTAGTTATTGGTTATTGGTGGCTAAAACCCTGGTTGATGCGGTGACCCCTAACCAATGACTAATGACTATTGACTAATTTCAATTCTAAATCTTAAATTCATCCTATCTTTGTCCGTCGATGTTCCACCCGGTAGATTAAACTATTTTTAAGGTTATGTTTGACATGATGAAAGTAATGGGGAAGGTAAAGGAGATGCAGACCCGTTTGAAAGAAGCGCAGGATAATCTGTCCAGCATAAAGGTTACAGCCGAATCGGGGGGCGGGATGGTGAAGGTGACAGCAAATGGCAAGAAGCAAGTGATCGCCATCGACATCGATTCCTCGATTTTAAAAAATGAGGATAAAACACTTATACAGGACCTGATCATCGCCGCCGTGAACAAAGCCAATGAAGAAGTGGAGATGCTGGCTAAGGAAGAACTTCGGAAGAGCACCGACGGAATTCTACCCAGCATTCCGGGAGTAGACTTCAGTAGTTTGATGGGGGGATAGGTTCAAGTATGTCCCGCCGATTTCGCAGATTTGAATTTTAAACCTTGAACAAAACCGCCGTCGTCATTCTGAATTATAATGGTCGCGAACTGTTGCGGCAATTTCTTCCATCCGTTATTCAATTCAGTTCGTCTGCAAAAATCATCGTTGCCGATAATCATTCTACCGATGGCTCCGTTGATGTCGTACGGAGTGAATTTCCTTCGATCGAAATCATTCAACTCCCCCGGAACCTGGGTTACTGCGGCGGCTACAATTTCGCCTTGAAAGAAGTAGAGGCGGAATATTACGTTTTGCTGAATTCCGATGTGGAGGTAACCGAGGGGTGGCTGGACCCCATCATCGGGTTGATGAGCTCAAACCGATCCATCGCTGCTGCACAGCCGAAAATACGTTCTTACCGGAATCAAACTCAGTTTGAGTATGCCGGTGCAGCCGGGGGATTCATTGATACCCTGGGATATCCTTTTTGCCGGGGGAGAATGTTCAATTCTCTGGAGACGGATACGGGTCAATATAATGACAGCATCCCCGTGTTCTGGGCCACCGGCGCCTGTATGGTAGTCAATGCAACGATCTTTCATGAGATGGGAGGCCTGGATGAAGATTTCTTCGCGCACATGGAAGAAATCGATCTGTGCTGGAAACTCCATCGGTTCGGCTATGAGGTATACTCCGTGGGCAAATGCCACGTTTATCATCTCGGAGGGGGCACGTTATCGAAATCAAATCCCAACAAGACCTATTTGAATTTCAGAAATGGTTTGAGCTTGATTTTCAGGCACCTTGGTCCGGGGGAACTAACCTGGAAATTGCCCCTTAGGATGGTGATGGATTGGTGTGCCGCCCTGTCCTTTCTATTCGCCGGCTCGGGTAAAGACGCCTTGGCCGTGGCCAAAGCTCATGTTCACTTCCTCCTCCGGCTGCCAAAAGAATTCAGGAAGCGAAAAGCCTTGGTGGTACCTTTTAACGACCTCATGGCCGTCCCGATTTACAGGCATATGGTCGTCATAGACTATTTTCTCAAGGGGAGAAAACGGTTCACTGACTTGCCCATCAAAAATCCATAATAGACCCGCTTCTCCTTCTCAAATGCCTTCGAATATCGATTACGAACGCCAGGCACAAGTAAATGATGACGGGCGATCCAAACGTCAGAAACGAAGCATAAATGAAAAAAAGCCTTATGGAGGAGGTGGCAATGCCCAGTTTCTCGCCCAAACGGGTGCAAACCCCAAAAGCATGCCCCTCGAAAAAGTCCTGAATTCTCTTAATCCCGTCGTTTATCATTCCTATTATCCGTTTACCTGAGTTAAAAGCTGTTTATCGACATTATTAACCGAATTGCAAATATAGGTGTTGGCTGAGGCCTGAAAGAATGCTCAAATCTTATTTTTTTGCTTTATAATTGCAAAAAAAGGCATATAAACTTAGCTTTGCCGTTCGTCGAAACAACCTTAAATCAAAATCCATGAGAAAATTACTGTACGCATTTACCATCATCGGTGCGTTAACCTTTACGGGCTGTACCTTGCCCTCAATGGTGAAGCTTGCAAAACAGCAAAATCTGCAAGTAACTCCTAACCCATTGGAGGTGCACAAAGACACTGTTAATTACAGTTTCACAGCAAACCTTCCTGTAAAAATGCTGAAAAAGGGAACGGTTTACACACTTAACTCTTTTTATAAATACGGAGAAAGTGAAGTAGCGCTGGATCCCATCCCGTTTAAAGCGGAGGATTTCCCTAACAGTGGCACCGAACAGCCGAAAGTTACAAAAGCTTTCTCATTCCCCTACAAAGATGCGTATAAGGTTGGTACGATTGAGGTAGAAGGTGTCGCTTCGAAAGGTACCAAGAATAAGAAGACCGCTCGCCTCCCTGTGGCAACCGGAATCATTACCACCTCGAAACTTGTTCAAAATTCTTACTATGCCGCTTTTGCGGACCATGGATATAATAACCAGGAAGAACTTCAGCCCATCATCATCCCCGATTTCCTTTTCGAACGCGGTAAATCGGTTCTCCGGACCTCCGAAATAAAAAGCGCTAAGGCCAAACAATTGGATGCCTTCATCGCTTCCAAAAATGTAACGCGTACGGTAACCATCACCGGTACCCACTCTCCTGAGGGTCTTGAACGCATCAACAGTAAACTCTCCGAAGAACGTGCGACGGCAATTGAAAAATACTATCGCGCTCAAATGAAAAAGTACGACTATAAGGGTAAGGCTGATTCGATCAAATTTATTTTGAAACCCATCGTTGACGATTGGACTGAATTTAAAACGGCGTTGGCGGCGTACGGTGGAATAACCTCCGATGAAAAAACAGAATACCTCGACATCGTTAATGGCGGCGGCGGTTTTGAAGAACAAGAGAAAAGTCTGAAGAAGCTGAAGACCTACAACAAGGTTTTCAAGGATGTTTATCCTCCCTTGCGTGCTGCCAAGACCGAAATCCTGACAACCAAGTCAAAGAAATCGGATGCAGAGATCTCCGTATTGGCAAAACAGATCACCAAAGGAGAAGCCTCCGCTGACGGCCTCAGCTTTGAAGAATTGATGTATGCGGCCAGCCTCACCCCCTCGTTGGAGGAAAAAGCGGCCATTTATGAAGCGGCTACCAAGAAAGGCGCTTACTGGAACGCGCACAATAACCTGGGCGCTACCTATATCGCACAGGCCATCGAGAACCCTTCCAGGGCTTCCGAGCTTGCGGAGAAAGCTTCGGTTCAATTGGACCTTGCCGCACGAATCAAAGAAACCCCTGAAGTGAACGCAAACCTTGCTTCCGTTTCCTTATGGAAAGGCAATCCCTGGAAAGCATACAGTCAAGCTACCAAGGCGCTCAATGGTGCCAGCGGCGATTTGGCTCGTGGCGTGAACGGCGTGAAGGGAGCAAGCGAAATCTACATGGCCAACTACGACGCTGCTGTTCGCTCAGAATCTTCGGCTTCGGACACGGATGTCAACCTCTTTAACAAGGGCCTGGCACAAGTTCTGACAAAGGATTATACGAATGCAACCACATCGTTTGCCGAGGCTTCCCGCAAGAACAGCAATTATGCCCTGGCCTACTATGGAGCAGCCGTTGCTGCTGCCCGGTCAGGAAGTGGCGATGCCGTAGTGAGCAACCTGACCAGCGCGGTAAAGATCGATCCCAATTTGAAAGCCAAAGCGCTGACCGATCTTGAATTCACAAAATTTCAAACAACGGAATCGTTCAGAAATGCATTGAAATAGCATCCCATTTATACGTAAGGACCCCTCGACTAGTCGGGGGGTTTTTTTTTACCCTTTTTTAACCCCGATATCCCCTTGAATGAGGCCTGATTTCTGTAATTAATCGCAAAAATCACTTCCTTCATTGGATTCAGTGGCCTATTTTTACGCTCTTTCCAAAACCGTAGTATGAGAGAAATTCAGTTTAGAGAAGCCCTTCGCGAGGCGTTGAACGAGGAGATGAGAAGAGACCCCAAGGTGTTTCTTATAGGGGAAGAAGTTGCCGAATACAATGGCGCTTACAAAGTAAGCCAGGGCATGCTCGATGAATTTGGCCCGGAACGGGTGATCGACACGCCTATTTCCGAGTTGGGCTTCACGGGTATTGGGGTTGGCGCCGCCATGAATGGTATTCGTCCCATCGTGGAGTTTATGACATTCAACTTTTCCCTGGTCGCCATCGATCAAATCATCAATGGCGCCGCTAAAATAATGTCTATGTCCGGGGGCCAATTCAGTGTGCCGATCGTGTTCCGGGGCCCGACGGGAAACGCAGGGATGCTTAGTTCGCAGCACTCGCAAAATTTTGAGAATTGGTTTGCCAATACGCCGGGGCTGAAGGTGGTCGTCCCGTCCAACCCATACGATGCCAAAGGACTGCTAAAGACTGCCATCCGTGATAATGATCCGGTCATTTTTATGGAGTCCGAGTTGATGTATGGCGACAAAGGAGCCGTACCGACTGAAGAATATCTTATTCCGATCGGCTCAGCCGACATCAAGCGCGCCGGAACGGATGTGACTTTTGTGTCGTTTGGCAAGATCATGAAAGTGGCCCTGGCTGCTGCCGCCGAACTTGAAAAAGAAAATATATCGGCCGAGGTGATTGACCTCCGTTCCGTTCGTCCTATCGATTATCAGACCGTGGTGGAATCGGTAAAGAAAACAAACCGGCTGGTGATCATAGAAGAAGCGTGGCCCCTGGCGGCGATTTCTTCCGAAATCACATACCATATTCAGAAGCACGCCTTCGACTACCTCGATGCCCCCATCCATCGCATCAACAACCTGGACGTGCCCTTGCCTTACGCTCCCACCTTAATTGACGCAATCCTTCCCAATGTGGCCAAGACGGTGAAGGCGGCGAAGGCGGTGTTGTACAGGGATTAGAGTTTAAACTGCCTGGTTTTTGTAATAGCAAATTCGGTGATCAGTAATCGGTGGATTCGGCCTTACCATCTAAGCCCATTGCCACACCATTAACAACCTTCCATCCTCATCCATCCTCCACCGGTCACCGATCACCGATCACCGATTACCGATCACCGATTACCTAGAACGGCACAATTACTTTCAAACACACACTCCTCCCCATCCCAAAGATCCCGGAACGGCCGTTCGGAGACGACGCGTAGTATTCAAAATATTTTAGTCTGGACAGGTTGGATTGATAGGCTGCATCCAGCAAATTATTTATTTGAAATTGAAATTGTATGCCCGGCTTTTTGTCATCCAGCATGACGAATCCAAGCGCTGCATTGAATAGTGCATATCCCGGCGTGTAGGTCTCCGTTTGGGATAAGGCCAAAAACCGGTTTTGACTGGCATTGTACTCTACCTCTGCCTTCAGATTGATTGCCGGGATGAACTTCCGTTTTGTTTTTATCTCCTGGGTGATGGTGCTCAGGATTTTGACAGGAGGTATAAAAGGAAGGTATTCTCCCTTCACCCCGGCACGTTTATATCCTTCCTTCCTGTTAAAGCCATATACAACGGAAAAATTACTACTCAAGTCAAACCCCTTCATGTGTTGGGGATGGATATTCAGGCTGCCTTCCATTCCATACAATTGTGCCGATGCTTGTTGGTATTGGAATACCTTATTCCCTCCGTCCAGCACCAGAGGAAGGCCCTGGGCATCGACAGCCTGGGCAAGATATAGGTAGTGGCGGATGTTGTTATTGAAGAAACTAAAGGAAGCAGCATACTCTTTGAAATCTGCACTCACGCCGATATCTTCCTGCAGATTGAATTCAGGAACAAAATTTCTGTTTCCTAAATACAGGATGTGAGCCCCGGGATCCAATCCCGCTGATGCGATTTCAGTAATGCTTGGAGCCCTGTACCCCTGGGCTGCATTGACTTTGATCCCGATGTTATCGGTAACCAGAAATGTGCTCCCCAGGCTCCACGATACCCCGCCGTATTCCTTGCTTAAGGCAGGGAATTGCAAATGAGCGTGAGCCGTATCCGGCAAGAATACCTGTTCGCCGGATCCTGACGTTGCGTTCTGCCTCACATAAAAATCGTTGCCCTTCACTTTCCGGAAATCATATCTTCCCCCTCCGCTGAGTGTCCACCTTTTATGCTTCCATTTCGCAACACCAAAAGACCCCACGTCTAGTAACCGATAATCCGGAATTGGAAAATCAGTTGCGTCTTTATTCTTATTGTCCTGAACCATTCCATTTATACCCAACGAGATCTGAAGGGAGGAAAATTCAGGCAAATGATACCGCACTCCGTAATTCATTGTGTTGAGGCGTACGTAGAGTCCTGGCTGGCCGGGATCGCGGGGATGGTTGTATTCCCGCCGGATATTCTGCTGAAACCCCAGTGAACCGTCCATGTCACCTTTTCCGATTTGATAATGATGGTTGGAATAAATCCGTGCATGTTGTATGTGCTGATGGAGGGGACTGAGTTGGTAAGAATGGAGTTCGTCGTCAGGTACCATGGGCCGGTTTTTCACGTTGTCGGTTGGAAACTCATCCACCTGCCTGGTAAATCTTCGCGTCAAGGAGTCCCGGCTTCCATCGGGGATACCTTGAAGATTATCGTACCAGGTAAGGTTCAACTGGGATATGCCTTTGCTGCTTGAATACCCCACGGAGCCCGAAGCATTCTTCTCCGAAAAACCCGTGTTGTAAACGGTTTTATCAATTTTGTTGGTATAATTTCCAGCGATCCTGACGGACCCCTGGACATTCGTGATCCAATGATCCTTGCCGTAGCCTAGCCGCAGCCCATATCCCATCAGGTGATTATTGCTTTGATATTCTGAAATGAACTTCCCACGAAGATGGCCGTCTTTGGCGCGATGAACAAACGGGAAGAGGCTCACGACACCGGCTACGGCATCCGAACCATACATTAAACTCGCGGGGCCTTTAATTATTTCGGCTCTTTCCATGTGGTAGGAATCGACTTCAATACCGTGTTCATCGCCCCATTGCTGTCCCTCCTGCCGGATACCGTCGTACAGGGTGAGGACACGGTTGTATCCCAATCCCCTGATAAACGGTTTGGAAATGTTGGGGCCTGTTTTGACCGCATTCAAGCCGGGAACATTTTTTGTCAGGACATCGATGATATTACTTTCTGTTGCCTTTTCGAGCGATCTGGAGGAAACACCGGAAATCGAGATGGGGCTCTCCCTCAGCAGCGTAAGTTTAGAAACACCGGTTACGACCACCTCTTGTAGAGTTCCCTTCGCGGGCGTTAGATAAACGGCATATTTATCCTGCCCCGGCCATAGGGAAAGGGTGTCGTTTTTGTAGCCGACATAGGAAAAAATGAGTGTGGGCAGGGGGGCATCTGAAGGGATGGCTATTTTGAAAGAACCCTGGTTGTCGGTGATCGCGCCGGTTTGATACGGAAGCAAGGTCACATTGCAAAAGGCAAGGGCGCTATGGGTCTCTGCATCTTGAACATATCCCGAAATCATCCTGTTTTGGGCTACCGCCGGGAGCGTGATCAGGGAAAAGAGCGTAAGGCGGAGAAAGGTCATGTCGGCTAAAACTGGGTAAATATAGTTTGCAATATTAGATTAACAATATTTTATTTATTAGGTTAGCCTAATATCTAATACAAGCTGGCTATTTTTTTATATTTGAGGCAAATTGTTCCCATGACCCAGACCCTTTCTGAGGAGAACTACCTGAAAGCCATTTACCTGATTGGAAAACAAGGAAACGACAAGGCGAGCGCCACGGCCATAGCAGAAGCACTGAAAAACAATCCGGCTTCCGTCATTGACATGATCAAAAAGCTGGCGGAGAAAAAGCTAATACAGTACGACAAAAGCACGGGCGCCAAATTGACCGACAAAGGGCTGAAGGCTTCCCTGCTGATCGTGCGAAAGCACCGGCTATGGGAAGTCTTCCTGCACGACAAGTTAGGGTACAACTGGGATGAGGTGCATGAGATGGCCGAGCAGTTGGAGCATATCCGGCACGACAACCTGGCCGACCGGCTGGAAAAATTTCTTGGGTTTCCTGAATACGATCCTCATGGCGATCCCATTCCCAAGTCAAACGGTCAAATGCCATTGATACCCAAGAAAACATTGGCAGAAATGGAGCCAGGGAAGACGTGTCAGGTGGTGGGGGTCAAGGATACCTCAACGGCCTTCCTTCAATATCTTCAACAGTTAAATATCCGTCTGGGCACGAAATTAAAGGTACAGGCCAAAATTGAGTTCGATGGATCCATGAATCTGATCATCGATAAAGACACGGCGGTTTCTGTGTCGAAGAAATTTATTGAAAGTGTACTGGTTTCTTAGTGCCCCCTCAATGCCACAAGGGGTTCGGTGTCTCCGTGTTTACGTGTTTAAGTGCGTAAGTGTTTAAGTGTTTAAGTGCGTAAGTGTTTAAGTGTTTACGTGTTGATGTTGGTGGGTATCCGCCCTGTGGGACCCCCTTACTTCAACACTTCAACACTTAAAGATAAAACGCCATTAAAACCTTCCAAGCCTCTTCCATTTTGTTTTCTCTGATTATTTTTTGGGCAAGCCGGTGGACCGACTCTTCGCCTTCTCCCAGCGCCTGCTCCACCTCGGGATGTCCTTTTACTTTTTCTATTTCCGCTTTTTCGGGAAGTTTTTCAATGTTCCCCAAGCGTCCCAGATCATTTCCCGTGAGGATCTTGCTCCTGCGGACTCCTTCCGGAATCTGATCCAAGCCAACCGCCATTTTCGTGTTGGGCTTCGGGATCGCAAAAACACCTTCGCCGTGTGCCCGGCAATAATAATTGTCTCCCATCCGCCCCACCGCATCTACTTTCTGTGGATCAATCCTTCCCTGATCATCGAGGATGTCTTCCTTAAAATGAGCCAATACCACTTCACAGATGATCAGGTTGCCAGCCCCTCCCTGGTCACCCAATGGAATCACTTGCCTGACCAGGCATTCAAACGAAGCGGGCGACTCTCCGACGCGAGGCGGTTTGACTTCCGTTGACGCAACCGGGGTTAACCCCGTCTTGCTAAATTCATTCACCCCCTTTGGATATTCCACGCTCGCCAGGGAAGCTTGTTCTACCATATCGTAGTTTACGATATTGATCACCACCTCGGGGACTTCCAGAATGTTCTCGTAACTGTGTTTCGTTGTATTGGTCCGTCCGCTTCGCGAAGGTGAAAAAACAAGAATGGGTGGCCGAATACTAAAAATGTTAAAAAAACTAAAAGGACTCAGGTTGATGTTACCCTCTTTATCGATCGTACTGACCAACGCTATCGGACGAGGTGATATAACACCCTGAAATAAGGAGTGAACTTTTGCAAGCGGGGTTTCTCTTGGGTCTATTGTAATCATAAAATCGTTTCGTAAGCGGGTAAAACTTTTCCACGGCATTCACCGAATCCAATTCTGACGCCGTCCCTTTCAGCGTGACCACGCAGGATCACCGTATCGCCATCGTGTATGAATTTCCTCCCGGTTCCGTCTGCCATGAGCAGTGCCTTCTCACCATTCCACGCCAGCTCCAGCATCGAACCGTATGAACCGGGTGTCGGACCGCTGACTGTTCCCGATGCATACAGGTCTCCAACCTGAAGATTACACCCGTTGATCGTGTGGTGAGCGAGCTGCTGGTTTACATTCCAGTACAGGTATTTCAGATTAGACCGGCTCACGGTCGTTGCTGTCGAAAACTCCGGCTCGATCAGCACCTCCAGGTGCATATCATAATTTTTTTTCCCCTCGAAAGCAAGGTAAGGCAAAACGGAGGGCACCTGCTGCGGTCCGGCGACGCGAAAAGGCTCTAACGCATCTGCCATAACGATCCAGGGAGAGATGGTCGATGCGAAGTTTTTTCCGAGGAAGGGGCCAAGAGGAACATATTCCCATTGCTGTATGTCGCGGGCCGACCAATCGTTGAAAAGCACAAAACCAAAGATATGGTCTTCGGCGTCGGGGATCGAAATGGAGGTTCCCATCTTAGTATCCGCACAGGCGATACAGGCCACCTCCAATTCAAAGTCCAGCTTTTGCGTGGGACTCAGCACAGGGACTTCGGAGTCGGCCGCCTTTATTTGTCCGGTTGGCCGGTGAATAGGAGTCCCGGAAATGACGATCGAGGAAGCACGGCCATGATAACCGACGGGCAGGTGTTTCCAATTCGGCAACAAGGCGTTTTTGGGATCGCGGAAAAGGGAACCCACGTTGGTGGCATGTTCTTCGCTGCTATAGAAATCAGTATAGTTGGGAATACGCACCGGCATCTGCATCTGCACTTCTTCCATCGCGATCATGGCCATCTCCCGGGCCTGTGTATTTGCTTTGAGCTCGTCATCGTCATCCCGCAACAATTCTGAAATGCGGTTGCGCACTTCTCTTGCTTTTTTCTTCCCGAGGGCAAGAAATGAATTGAGGTATTTCTGGTTAAAGATACCATCCGGAAGATCCACTCCATCGAAGAACCCATGCTCCTGAAGGTAAACTAAATCCAAAACATAGCTTCCGATGGCCACTCCCGCGACGGGGGACAGGTAGCGTGTTTTAAAAATCCCAAACGGAAGGTTTTGAATTGGAAAATCGGAGTCCTTCGGGACGTCTACCCACGATTTAAGTTTAGGGTCGTTAGCTGGGATCATGAAACCTTTTTGCTTTACGCGCCAAGGTAGTGATTTGGGTGGTGTGAATTTTCACCGCAGAGGCGCAGGGGCGCAAAGGGTGCACAAAGAATCAAAGAAATAGTATCCGATCTTAAAAATTAACTTGGGTAAATAATTACATCCACAAATTCTGGAATTCTGGAATTCTGGAATTCTGGAATTCTGTAAATTCTGCAAATTCTGATCCCTAGTCCAACCAGAACCGCACCCCCAACAACCTGCACATTTCCACCTGCGAAAGCGTCCGCTGGTATTCGTATTGAAGCCGGTTAAGGTTCGCGCGCTGTAAATTCGTCGAAGCATTGATCAAATCCAGGTAGGTAGCTACTCCTTGTTTGTAGCGGACTTCCGTGAGCCGCAACGTTTCGTTGGCGACGTCGGTTTGCCCAGCGGAGTTTTTGATCTGCTCATCATAGGCTTTCAAATCCGATTGCGTGGATTCCAGGTCTTTCAGTAGCGTGGACGTCAACGTTGCTTTTGACAGTTCATTCAGCTCCATGCTCTTCGATGCCAACCCATAGCTTTTATTGAGCCTGCCGCCCTGGAAAATGGGTACGGCAAGCGTTACCCCCGCCAGATAATTAAAGCGGTTCGGATTGATGTCGGGTTGATACCCATTTCTAAAACCTGCCCCTCCTTGAAAATTCAAACTTGGCAACCGGTTGGTGTTGGCATATTTCAGATCTGCACGGGCAGAAGAAATCCGTTCATTGGCTGCCAGCACATCCGGGTTGTTGGCAAGATCACCGCCAACCGGCGTTTTAAAATCAAATTGAGCAATTCCAGGCTCGGCAGATTGACCTGTTGAATAGCGCATCAGGGCAGCCTGCCGCTCGTACAGCCTCAGGAATTCAACTTTGCGGTTCTTCTCCTGATCAATATTGTTTTTGATCGTTGATAAATCAATCTGCAGCGCATCACCCTGCTTGATTTTACCTTCCACCATCCGCAGGTTCACTTCATAGGAAGAAATCACAGAATCCTGAACCTGCACGGCGCGCTTCAAATAGATCATGGAATAATAAATTCCCGCAACCTGGGAAGCCAATTGAAGTTTCCCCGACTCGATATTCTGCCGGGATGCCAGGAGATCTGCTTTTGCCTTTTCTACCTGAGCTTTCGTCTTGCCAAAATCCCAAATAAGCTGGGTCACCCCGACATTCACATTGTAATTATTGTACGGCTGGAATTTGAGCAGTTGCGTCTCATTGGGTCCGACCACAAATTCCTTTTGACTAATGGGATTCAGATAAGTATAGGAAGCAACCCCCGTTACAGAGGGAAGGTAACCGGTTTGCGCCACGCCAATGCGCATTTCACTCAGCTCTTCGGCTTTGTTCAATTCCTTAATCCTTGGGAAATACGTAAACGACCCCCGGATGAGTGTATTTAGTTCGGTGTTGGCCTGAGCGTGTGCATGCCGGACAACAAAAAACAGCAATGCGATGATCAATGTCTTTCTCATAGAACTTTCATTAATGACTTTCTTCCTGAACTTTTTGCAGTGTGGCTTTGTCCATCTTTTTCGTCCTTAACATGAACAAGAAAGGAATGGCACAAATAAAGAAAATGGATATGAGGATAAACCCATCCAAATAGGCTTGCAGGTAGCCCTGTCTCGTAACGGTCAGATCCAGAATACGGTAACTTGCTTCGGTAGACGATAAGGCGTCAATCCCTCCCTGGATTACCCCCGCCTTATACTGGGCCAGGCGTTGGATCAAGTCCGGATCATTCACCTGGAGATTGCTGACCAGATCATTTCTATGAACAGCATACCGGTTGGTGACATATGTGTTCATCACGGCAATGCCAAAAGCACCTCCCAACTGGCGGATCATGTTGGTCAAGGCTATTCCCGACGGCATCTGTTGCGGCGTCAGACCCACTACGGCCTGGTTGATCAGGGGAACCATCAGGCAGGCTGTTCCGAGACCCCGGAAAACCTGCGGCCAGAAGAAGAGAGCCAACCCCGCATCGAGGTTGGCAAGCGAGGAT
>DATHFS010000357.1:0-2639 GCA_035317975.1 Cyclobacteriaceae bacterium
TGCCGAAGCCCGAATGTCTTTCCCAGGAAACGCCAATCATGAAATGGGTACGGCGCGGATGGGTAAGGACCCAAAGACGTCTGTGCTGAATGCTTACAACCAAATGCACGACGTACCCAATGTGTTTATCACCGATGGTTCGTGTATGACTTCCTCTTCATGTGTCAATCCGTCGTTGACCTACATGGCTCTCACGGCCCGTGCTTGTGATTATGCAGTTAGCGAGTTGAAGACGACGAATCTTTAGCAGTACCTTACAACTTGAATCCCACCTTAATACATGCAAACGCGTATAAGTATGTATGATCAGGGTTATATTGAGCTGTCTGCTTGTTTAGATCCTTGATGTAAATCAAGCTTCCCTCAAGGGCAATTGATATTTTATCTTTAAAAACATGCTGATAACCAAACAATGAGCCAATACCTGGTCCATATCTTGAATAGTAAATATCCGGGTTCTTAGGAAGATACACCGGATCAATACCAATAAACAATCCTTGATATGATTTTCGGGATTTCCAGTACAAGGGATAAATCTTGAATTCATATCCAACCATAAAAGCACCATCACTGTTTTTGAAGTTGATGAAATCTATCCGGGGGCCGGATGTCAGAAATTGACTCCGTCTGAATGCCCTTTCAAATTCCAAATGCGCTGAAAACCCATTGTATTTTGAATCCAGAAAATAAACAAAACCACCCATTTTGATAAGGGGGCCAGGATCAGATTGACCAACGGCATCCATGGCGAGACATACACTGAGGAATAGGCCTATCTTAGTTAGCACACCATTTATATCAGATAGTCAAAATCTTCACGTTAAAAACTAAAGTCCCTTTTGTTTCTTCACCAATCTTAAACCTATTATCAACCCGGTATCCCACCACCCATACAATCTCTCCTCCCGATTCCAAAACCGTAACATCTTCTTTGTCCGTCAGGGAAATCTTATTGTCCACGAGAAAATCGCTGAGCTTTTTGCGATGGTCCATTCCCAGTGGAAAAAAGAAGTCGCCGGGTCTCCAGGTTCTCCACAGTAAGGGAAACTGAAGTTTGCCTTTATCGAGTATGGCTACTGCTTTGTCCGGAGGGATGTCCGATCCGGCTGAATTTCCAATTTTTAAAACCAATGAGCCAAGAACCACCTCCGAAACCCCTTCTTCGATTTTCACCTCACCGGGTTTATCCTTCCGACCAGTGATGATCATATGCTCCCGGTCGATTACGAGCTGATGTGTCCCCGAAAAGAAAAGTTTACCCGGCTGCCCTTGCACCGCCAGTACAACCTCGGTGCACTGATCCAGGTTAAAACCAAAGTCCTTTATCAATTCCAACAATACGGGTGCGGGATATTGAAACAATCCGATCAGCGACTTCAGGATCCTGATTTGGCGGCCGGACTGTAGTACGTAGGTTTCTCTTAACCGTTTCAGTTCACGACGCACTAACTCATCTGCCGCATGAAGGCGTTCAGCATTCCTGCTAAAGGTCTCCTCCAGGGAGGGATTAAGCTCTTTCAATTTGGGCACGATCTGGTGGCGGATAAAATTCCGGCTGTAATCATCGCTGATGTTGCTGGAATCTTCGCGCCAGGCTAGCTGATGGACCCTGGCATATTCCTCCATCTCCTTCCGGCTGAACGGCAGCAAAGGCCGTATAACTCTTCCTTTTTTTTCCGGAATTCCCTGCAGGCCGGCAAGTCCTGCGCCGCGTGTGAAATTCAGCAGCACGGTTTCCAGGTTGTCGTTCAAATGATGCGCTGTCGCCACGAAATCATACTTCAGCTTGTCGCAAAGCGCATCAAACCATTCGTAGCGCAAATGGCGCGCAGCCATCTGGATACTGAGTCCGTTTTCCGTGGCATAATTATTGGTTTCAAAGCGCTGTGTATAGAACGGAAGTTGAAAATCATTTGCCAATTGCCTTACCCAGGCTTCGTCCTGCTCCGACTCTTCTCCCCGTAGCTGAAAATTGGCGTGCGCCACAGCGACTGTATATTCCAGTTTTACCAGCAAATGGAGCAAAACGGTGGAGTCTAGCCCTCCGCTTGCGGCGAGGAGGATTTTCTTGTCCAGGCAGCCGAGGGCCTGCAGTTGATCGTGTAGACGCTTTTGCAAAGTGGTTAAAATTACGATTTAATTTGCCTCAGGCCATTATCAGTTTCACGCAAAGGCCGCAAAGGAAACCGCAAAGTCCGCAAAGCTTGATTAAGAATAGAATAATTTGCGCTCTTTGCGCCTTACCTTAGCGTTCTTTGCGTGAACCGCATTTCTGCAGGGTCCGATATCTATGAAATCAATCACCAATTAGTTCTAATTTTGCCTATGCGCCACGTCCTCCTTCTCCTTTTGTTGCTGACCACGACGGCATCCCTTGCCCAGAAGAAGGTAAAGATCAAGCATGCCAATACGCTCACGGGAAGCATGAAAGATGGAGAGCGCTTTGACCGGCTCATCGGCGATGTGATCATGGTCCAGAGCAAGACAACGATCTATTGCGATTCGGCTCATTTCTTCAAAACACAAAACCGGGTGGAAGCCTTCGGCCATGTACACATTACGGAAGGCGACTCCGTGGATTGCACATCGGTCGATCTTTCCTATGAAGGGGACAAGAAAATCGCCCACCTCCGGAGAAA
>DATHFS010000358.1:0-3329 GCA_035317975.1 Cyclobacteriaceae bacterium
CGGACCGGGTATTGCTGAAGGGAGCATTGAAAACAGCGACACCCCTTCGCGTGGCCTCTTCCAGGTCGATTTGGTTGGTACCGATGCAAAAAGCGCCGATCACCATGAGGCGATTCGCATTCTCCAATACGTTGGCCGTCACTTGCGTTTTCGAGCGGATACCCAATACCGACACGTTCTTGATCTTCTCGCATAACTCTTCTTCGCTGAGCCCTTTTGGATGATTCTCCACATGGAATCCCTCCGCTTCCATCAGTGCGATGGCGGTCGGATGGACGTTCTCAAGCAACAAAACATGGATCCGGTTCTTTGGATAAGACAAGACCGTATTGAGTTTGTTCAAGTACAGGAATTCGTCCAGGCTGGGTGCAATGTGATCGGCTTTGTCCATAATGTTTTCTCGTTCAATATTCTCCGTAAACGCATAAAATTTATTGGCCAGGCCCGAATTCTTGATTTCATAATCGGTGTAGCCATCTCCGATAACATAAACATCTCCGGGAAGATTCAGGCGCTTGAGTTGTTCTACTTTCCCATTGTTTGCCGACAATGGGTTTTCCGCATCAAATCCAATCACTTTACCCTGCTCGTCAAACCGGAATTCATTGGCTAGTATATTCTCCGGTTTAATTCCAAATTCGGTCACAACCGGTGCAATAAATTCGCGGAATCCGTTAGAGATAATGTAGATGTGGTCTGCGTGGGTGGTGAAAAAATCCTTATTCCGCTTGAACGACTCGGAGACTTTTGACTTCAGTAGATCAACCAACGCCGGAATGTGTTTCTTTTCCGGGGCTAACAAAGCCAGTCTCTTTTCCAATGACTCGCGGAAAGAAATTTCCCCGGTCATACCCAGATTAGTGATTTCTTCAATCTTTTTTTTGATTTTTGGAAGATCAGGATGGTCTTTCAGGGAGATGTCTGCCAACACGTCGAAGGCCTCCACCTTGGTGAACGTGCTATCGAAATCGATTACGAAGTATTTATTTTGGTTCATGAGCTAAAAGCAAAGCGCAAAGTAAGAAGGAATTTACCGAAGCAATAGAATTTTGTTCACTCCTTCCACTTGCCTGTTGAAATCCTCAATAGCTTGAGAAGCAATTTCAATTTGCTCCTGCGCCTCCTTCCAGTTGCGTTGCTCAATCGCCTCCCGTATTCCGGGCAGGGTTTTCACTCCATACCCGGTGTAAAAGCCGGGGGCATAAATGGTATGCTTGTACCACGGCCTGCGGGGCAGCCCTGATTCGGTAATCAACTTTCGCTCGGCCTGGTATAGCAGTTGATTTAGCTGGCTGAGATGGGTGTTGGCTTGGCTACCGGTTGCCGGGAGTTCATTAAAAACAGTTGCGCTTCTCTCTAACCTGGCAACGGCATTTTGAAGGTTTCCAAAATTCAAATAGGGCACAGCGTCTTTTGCAGCAGGTGGAATATACTTTTGAGCCGGATCCGCCGCAAGACTATAGCGTCGCTCACGGATCATCTGATTTTCAATTTCTGTGGATTCCCTTACATTATCAAGGAGGGTAATTACTTCGGTGAGGTACTTGCTGAGTGTTGTTTGAAATGTTTTGAAATCGAAGGGAAGGACTTCAGCATTAGCCAATCGCAGTGTTGCGCGACCAGCCGTTTTAGTCAATGCAATCCCATATTCAAACTGCGGGTCCTTAAATCGCTTGAAGTGGTCGTAGGAATCATAAATGGAATGGTATTCTCCGCCGTCACTTTCGCCACCGTAGCCAATGCTGAGCGAGGCGATTCCCAGATGCTGAATGAAAGGAGTGTAGTCGGAACCGGACCCCAATGCGCTGATGGTCAGATTCTTCTTTGCCAGCACCTCTTTCTTTTCTTTGGAAGTTGAGGAATGGACTGCATCAGCCGATTTTTTCCTTTCCAAAACGCTCACACCGGTTTGAGGATCAATCACATCGCGCGTAATCTCTCCAACCATGGTTTCCAGGGTATGGGATCCGCCGACATCAACAAATCCCCGCCCATTACCGTCCGAGTTGATATAGGCGACGACTTTTTGCTGAAGCTCTGTGGCATGCTGTTCAACCCATTCTGTGGAGCCGATAAGGGAGGGTTCTTCTCCGTCCCAGGCGCAAAAAAGGATGGTTCTTTTTGGCTTCCAACCGTCCTTCACCAACATTGCTATCGAGCGAGCTTCCTCCAGTTCGGAGACTAATCCACTAATGGGATCGCTGGCGCCATTCACCCAGGCATCATGGTGATTACCGCGAACGACCCATTCATCGGGAAACTCACTGCCCTTCAGTCGGGCAATGACGTCATAGCAGTCCACCAGCTTCCAATCGAACTGAAGCTTCAAATGGACCTTTACCGGTCCGGGTCCAATGTGATAGGTGATCGGCAATGCCCCCCGCCATTTCTCCGGAACAACCGGGCCGCCTAATGCCTCCAGCAGAGGCTGAGCATCACCATAAGAAATCGGGAGTACAGGAATTTTTAAAAGGTTGGCGGCTTCACTTCGGTCCAGGCGCTTGGCATCCTCGGTCGCTCCGATATTGGGCGTCAATGGATCGCCCGGGTAAATCGGCATATCTTGTACGGACCCTCTTTGAGCACCCCACTTGTTTTTAAAGGCGCCTTTCGGATAAACGTCCCCTTTGAAATAGCCGTCACCTTCCGGATCAGAGTAGATAATACATCCAACAGCTCCGTGCTCCTGCGCTACCTTTGGTTTGATACCTCTCCAGGAGGCGCCGTATTTTGCGATCACGATCTTTCCCTTCACATCGATTCCCAATCGCTCCAATTGCTCATAGTCATCGGGGATACCATAATTCACGAATACGACTTCGGCTGTTACATCGCCATCGGGAGACCAGGCGTTGTAAACAGGGAGCTGCTCACTGGTTTGACCCGAAGTAGCATCCTCTTTTAACGGGGGCTCTGCCAACCGGGCGACATACTTCGTCGGGGCAGTCATTTCAAGAATGCGGATTTTCGGAGTTGGAAAAAGAACTTTATAGGTTTCTATCTGAGTGTCATACCCCCAGCTGTTGAACAAGTCGCGCAGGTATTCTGCATTGGACTTGCCATAGGCAGAACCGACGTGGTGGGGTCGGGCTGAGAGTCTTTTCATCCACTGGTCCAGATTGCCCGGGGTGAGCAAACGGTCGAAGTTTTCTTCCAGTTTAAACTCCGCCTCAGTGCCCTCCTTTGAGAAGCCTGTGAGTGTTTTTTGTTGTGAATAGGAAAGTGTGACGATGGTCAGGGCCATCATTACGAGGGGGAGTCTTTTCATAGAGGTTAGGTTTTAATTGAAAAATTTAAGTGCAATGGGGCACGTAAATCAAATAAATGTA
>DATHFS010000359.1:0-2269 GCA_035317975.1 Cyclobacteriaceae bacterium
ATTCGTCGACTATACTATTGATCCCCCCAAGTATTCGGTGGATGAATGCATAGACCGCGGATTGACGTACTCCGTGCCGCTCAAGGCCAAATTGCGCCTGACGTGCAACGACGAGGACAACGAAGACTTTGAGACCATTGAACAAGAGGTCTTTTTGGGAAACATTCCTTATATGACTGAAAAGGGCTCCTTCGTGATCAACGGAGCCGAACGGGTCATCGTATCGCAATTGCATCGCTCCCCGGGTGTGTTCTTTGCCATGAGTAAACATACCAACGGGACCAAGCTTTATTCAGCAAGAATTATTCCTTTCAAGGGATCCTGGATTGAATTTGCCACCGATGTGAACGCGGTCATGTATGCCTATATCGACCGCAAGAAAAAATTCCCGATCACCACCCTGCTGCGCGCCATCGGGTACGGTACCGATAAAGATATTCTGGACCTCTTCGGGCTGTCAGAAGAAGTAGAAGCCAACAAGAACACCCTCAAGAAAGTAGTGGGCCGGAAGCTGGCTGCGCGGGTGCTGAAGACCTGGACGGAGGACTTTGTCGACGAGGATACCGGTGAAGTGGTCTCCATCGATCGTAACGAGGTGCTCCTGGAGCGCGATCATGTGATCGAAGCCGAAGACGTTGATGTCATCGTGGAGTCAGGTGCGAAATCCATCATTCTGCACCGCGACGATGTGAACGTAACCGATTACCACATTATTTTCAACACGCTCGCCAAGGACAATTCCAATTCCGAAAAGGAAGCGGTGGAACAGATCTACCGTCAATTGCGAAATACCGAAGCGCCGGATGAACAAACCGCCCGTGATATTATTCAGAGCTTATTCTTCAGTGAAAAACGCTATGATCTGGGCGAAGTGGGACGGTACCGAATCAATAAAAAACTGGGATTGGATATCAACTCCGATCAACGCGTGCTGACCACCCAGGATATTATTCTTATTGTAAAATACCTGATCGGCCTGATCAACTCCAAAGCCGTGGTGGATGATATTGACCACTTGAGCAACAGAAGGGTGCGCACCGTGGGTGAGCAGCTCTACACGCAATTTGGCGTGGGGTTGGCACGGATGGCCCGCACCATCAAAGAAAGAATGAATGTTCGCGACAACGAAGATTTCAAGCCCGTTGATCTGATCAACGCGCGCACCTTGTCTTCCGTGATCAATTCCTTTTTTGGAACGAACCAGCTTTCGCAGTTCATGGACCAAACCAACCCCCTGGCAGAGATTACGCACAAGCGTAGGATGTCGGCACTTGGTCCGGGTGGTCTTTCCCGCGAGCGCGCCGGTTTTGAAGTACGCGACGTTCATTATACACATTATGGCCGCCTTTGTACGATTGAAACGCCCGAAGGTCCAAACATCGGTTTGATTTCGTCGCTCTGTGTTCACGCTAAGGTGAACAAAATGGGCTTCATTGAAACACCGTACCGGAAGGTAGAGAATGGCAAAGTAAAGGTGAAGGAAGACGTCGTGTTTTTGACGGCCGAAGAAGAAGATACGTTCAACATCGCTCAAGCCAATGTTCATTTAAAGGCCGGCGGTGAAATTACAGATGAAAAGATCAAGGCCCGGTTTGAAGGAGACTTCCCGGTAGTAGAACCGAAGGATGTTCGCTACATGGACGTTGCCCCCAATCAGATTGTTTCGATTGCCGCCTCCATGATCCCGTTCCTGGAACATGACGATGCCAACCGCGCGTTGATGGGATCCAACATGCAGCGGCAAGCTGTTCCGTTGATGAGACCGGAAGCGCCGATTGTCGGCACCGGCCTGGAAGGAAAAATTGCGTTGGATTCACGCGCCCTGATCCTCGCCGAGGCCAACGGCGTAGTAGAGTATGTGGATGCGAAAAAGATCGTTATCAAATACGAAGTGTCAGAAGAGCAGCAGCTGGTACGATTTGACGACGAATTCAAGGCCTATGGCCTGATTAAATTCAGACGGACGAACCAGGATACGTGCATCAACCTCACCCCGCTTGTCAGGAAAGGGGAAAAGGTAGTAAAGAACCAACCCTTGTGTCAGGGGTATGGTACGGCAAACGGGGAACTTGCCCTGGGCCGGAACTTGCTGGTGGCATACATGCCCTGGCAGGGATATAATTTTGAGGATGCCATCGTCATTTCCGAACGGGTCGTGCGCGATGATGTTTATACGTCCATTCACGTGGAAGAATTTGAACTGGAAGTACGCGACACGAAACGCGGTGAAGAGGAGCTTACATCGGAAATACCGAATGTCAGCGAGGAA
>DATHFS010000360.1:0-2165 GCA_035317975.1 Cyclobacteriaceae bacterium
CACGACCAAACTGGTGAACACCGTCATCCTGGAGTTAGAAACTTCTACTCCCCCTAAAGCAACGATTATCTTAAATCCTTTATTACCGGTGTACGCGGATTACGCGCTGGTTACCCAGGTTTGGATAAATCTCATTTCGAACGCAATTAAATATTCAGCGAAAAAAGAAAGTCCAAAAATAGAAATCGGTTCTATCCAACACGAAAACGAAATTGTCCACTACGTAAAGGACAATGGTGTCGGGTTTGATACGGCCTATGCTGATAAATTATTCGGCGTATTTCAACGGCTGCATAAAGCCTCTGACTTTGACGGGAACGGCGTGGGCCTGGCCATCGTTAAACGAATTATCAGCAAGCATGGTGGCCGGGTTTGGGCAGAGTCAAAACCAAATGAGGGTGCATCGTTTTACTTTTCATTGCCGGGCGTCCCTCGGGTGAGTCTGGAGTCCGCTCATCTTGAGTCTCTGGTTCCTAGTTTTTAAGCGGTGAAAAATTTTAAACCGCGGAGGCGCAGGGGCGCAAAGTAGGCGCAGAGGCAACAGATGATTTGGTCTGACCTTTCAAGCAATACCTTTTTAGTCAGCCCGAAATAGGGAACTCGTTGTTTAGGCAACAACTATTTCGCAGCGCTGCTACATGATGTCCCTATTGAAATAACGGGTAGCAGGATATCGTCCCTAATACTTTTGCAGGACGGGATACCGCCTTGCCAAAGTTCCCCGATCGCTCGGTCTTCATTTCGTCTCTACGAGACTTCGTATCAGTGGTAAGATTTGGTTACCGATATTTCGTCCCTCTGGGACTAAAACAAAGATCTGCCTGCAACACGCTAAAAAACAAAAGATCTGTGCACTACAAGTCCCATTGGGACGAAATATTGGTAAACAAACCATAAGTCAGAAATGAATAGATCCACGCATGTCCCACCAACTAATAAATCCAATTAATTGAGATTGAAGGTCATAGAGCCCGATGCAGCAGGCCTCACATTATCAAAAGATAGTTGGTGGGGCACCCGTGACTATGAACTCAAGGCCAGAGAGTAAGGACTCAACCCGGACTCTTGCTCAACGAGAAAAAAAACGTTGCTCCCTCATTCGGTTTGGCTTCCGCCCAAATCACTCCTCCGTGCTTTGCGATAATTCGCTGAACGATGGCCAGACCGACACCCGTTCCTTCAAATTCCTTATCGGTATGCAATCGCTGAAATACACCAAATAACTTGTCGTAATACCGCATGTCGAACCCGGCGCCGTTATCCTTGATATAATACGTCAATTTATCCTCCTTCTGTTCCGATCCGATTTCAACGATGGCCTTCTCTTTGTGGCGGGTGTACTTCATCGCGTTGGAGACCAGGTTCACCCACAATTGCCGGATCGTCGCTGTGTCGACGTAGGCTTCCGGTATCTCTTTCAATACCAACTCAATGTGACGATCTCCTGCCAGCTGCTCCTGCTCTTCCCAAACATGGCGGACCATCTCCTGCATAGAAATAGTTTGTTTCGCCAACTCTTTTCTTCCCAACCGGGAAAATGCCAGCAGGTCGTCAATGAGCTGCCCCATTTTTTTTGCATTCTTCAGGATAATATTAATTAACCTCCGGGCTTCATCGTCGAACTTATCGGAATATTCTTCATGAAAAATGTTCATGTAACCATGAATCGACCGGAGCGGCGCACGCAAATCGTGTGATACCGAATAGGAAAATGCTTCCAGCTCCTTGTTGGCAATTTCGATTTCACGGGTTCGTTCTATCACTTTTTGCTCGAGTTTCTGATTGAACAAGGTGATCTCGCCGTTTTGTTCCTGTATTTGAATAAGCATATGATTGAATGCATCCGTCAGCAACCCCAACTCATCGTCGTCCGATTTTGCTGCGCGCACAGAATAATCGTGCCGGTCGGATATGGCTTTGGCCGTTTCGGCCAGAGCGAGTATGGGTTTTGAAATCCTTTTTTGCAAACTTCTCGAAAGCACATAGGCCAGCAGGAACGACAGGGCAATTACCAAACCCACGATGACACCATATCGCTGGAATCGCTCATATATGGCTCCCATATCAGCCCTCAGGTAAAGCGTGCCGAGGTTTCTCTCCCGTTGCATAACCGATTGGAACCCCACCAGGTAGGAATGCTCAAAACGATACCCCCCACTGTCCGG
>DATHFS010000361.1:0-2017 GCA_035317975.1 Cyclobacteriaceae bacterium
GATATTGCCGGAGAAGAGGAGTTTCTGGCTTCTGCCGGGCGAAGGATCTTTACCATGAACAATTGTACGTCTTGTCATGGAGGAGACCGCGCCGGAACGAGTGTTTATCCTGCCCTCCGGAACCTTTCCAAAACCAAGTCGGAGAAGCAGGTAGCCTCTCTTTTGAAAACCGGTAAGGGACAAATGCCGGCTTTCCCCAATCTATCCAAAGATGACCTGGAGGCTTTACTGGCGTTTTTGTTCGACAAAACCGATCTCAAAAATAAAAAAGTGCTCCATGTCAAAAGTACGGCCGAAAAAAAATACCGCTTTGTCCATGATGGGTGGAACGTATTGACTGATCAAGCCGGATATCCCGGTGTGAAACCACCGTGGGGAACGCTGAATGCCATTGATCTGAACAGTGGTGAGATTAAATGGCAGGTACCATTGGGTGAATATCCGGAGTTAAAAGAAAAAGGGTTACCCCCCACCGGCACGCAGAATCTCGGGGGACCAGCAGTCACGGCAGGGGGATTGGTTTTTATTGCCGCCACGAGAGACGAGAACTTCCGGGCGTTTGATAAAGAAACCGGGCAACTTATGTGGGAGTATAAACTCCCCGCAAGCGGAACGGCCACACCAAGCATCTATCAGGTTGGCGGCAAACAATACATCGTTATAGCCGCGGGTGGAGGCGGCAAATTGGGGACAGCATCGAGTGATACGTATGTTGCTTTTTCCCTGAAGGAGTGAGGAGAGAGACTAAATTAGTAGTCGTTAGTGGGGGCTTTCACGGAAGACAACAAACCACTAATAACCAATGACCGATGACCAATAAACTCGATTTGTGGCTGGTGATCCTTGTCATTAGTCAATAGTTAATAAATACTATTTCATTTATCATGCAAGCTAACAGGCGCAGTTTTATCAAGCAGTCCATTGCTACAGCGGCGGGGCTGGCCACTGTGGCATTACCGGGAGCGACTTCGGGAGCACCATTCAATTTGGATCGAAGACCTGTAATAACAAAAGAGTGGGGGAGGCAGAAAAGGTCTGGCCCACTGCTGATCCGATTCTCCGCTATAGGACTTAACCATGGCCACATCTATGGCCATGTGAAAACGATTATCCGGGGTGGTGGTGAATTCGTTTCCTTCTATGCAAAAGAAGCCGATCTGATCGTTGAGTTTTCGAAACGTTTCCCACAGGCAAAACTGGCGCGTTCTGAAAAAGAGATACTGGAAGACAATTCGATTCATCTGGTGGTCAGCGCATCTATTCCTGTTGACCGCGCACCGCTTGGCATTCAGGCAATGCGGCATGGCAAGGATTTTATTACCGATAAGCCCGGTATGGTTACAATGGAACAACTTACCGAAGTAAAGAAAGTCCAAAGTGAAACCAAACGAATTTACTCTATATTATACAGCGAACCGTTGGAAAACAGAGCTTCCATAAAAGCCGGGGATCTGATAAAGGAGGGCGCTATTGGGAAAGTGATCCAAACGGTCGGTATCGGGCCGCACCGCTTAATGTTAAAATCGCGGACAGCGTGGTTCTTTGATAAGAAATCCTACGGCGGTATCCTCTGCGACATCGGTTCACACCAGGTTGAGCAGTTCCTTTTCTTCACCGGTTCAACAAAGGCGGAAGTAGTTTGCGCTCAGACAGGAAATGTGAATAACGCCCGCTATCCGGGACTGGAAGATTTTGGCGATGCGACGCTTCGGGGAAATGGAGGAACAGGATACCTGAGGGTAGATTATTTCACGCCGGATGGGCTCAAGTCCTGGGGCGATGGAAGGTTAACCATCCTCGGCACGGAAGGCTACATCGAGTTGCGCAAGACTATTGATATCGGAGGACGTGAAGGGGGCGATCATCTTTTTCTTGTAGATCGAAAAGGAACCCGGTATTTTGATTGCAGCAAAGAGCCTTTGCCTTTTGCGGGACGGTTCGTCCAGGATATTCTCAACCGCACGCAAACCGCGATGTCGCAAGAGCATTGTTTTCTGGCTGCTGAACTTTCGATCAA
>DATHFS010000362.1:0-5571 GCA_035317975.1 Cyclobacteriaceae bacterium
GAATGAGATGCTGGGCGCCGCCTATTCCTATGAAGTTTCGACCGGTGCACTCAGACAATTTTCAGACGGAAGCCATGAACTCGTGCTTGCTGTAAGGCTGAATAATTTTAAACGCTTAACCCCGCAGGTATGGTAAAGTATTTTGTTTCCCTCTTCTGCTGCATAGCCGTTGTGACCCGTGCGCAGGATCTGGTGTTCCGGTCGGTGAATAAACTTCCGGCCTACATTAATAGTAGTGCTGAAGAAGTCTCGCCTTTGGTATCGCCCGATGGAAAGTCGTTGTATTTCGTGCGGGTGTTGAGTCCGGAGAATACCGGAGGCCGGTTCAGCGGCGCGGACGTATGGGTGAGTCATTATGATTCTACCCGGTCTACCTGGAGTAAACCGAGCAATAAGAGTGATGTTTTTAATGACAAGGCCAACAACGCAGTGGTTGGCATTGGTAATCATAGTGATATTATTTATCAGCTTAATGCATCCGCGACGAAGAAGGTCCGGGGAATTTACTTTTCGACACGCAATTCTAATTCGTGGACACAGCCTGAACTGATCTCCATACCCTTTTTGACAACAGAAGAATATCTCGGGGCTTATGTATCGCCCGATTTTGATGTGATGCTCCTGTCCATGAAAGATGCCGATAGCAAGGGCCAGGAGGACTTGTATGTTAGTCTCAGAAATACAAATGGGGAGTGGTCGAAGCCACTCAATCTTGGGTCTGTCATCAACACGCCCGGCTTTGAAATATCTCCTTTTCTCACTCCTGACAAGAAACGTTTATATTTTGCCAGCAATGGGCATCCCGGGATGGGCGACGCCGATATTTTTTATAGCAACCGGCTGGGCGATTCATGGGAAGCCTGGTCCGCTCCTGTAAACCTTGGAGAGAAGGTGAATTCGAAGAAATTCGATGCCTATTTTACGATCCGGGACAGCATTGGTTACTTCTGCTCCAACCGGGCTGGTCAATTTTCCGACCTCTTTGAGGCCCGGGTACAGGAACCGGTTGACAGTACGCAGCTGCGGATAAAGAAAATTGTAGCGGAGGCGCAGGGCCTGTTGGATGATCTGAATGATGAGGGCGGCAATTCAACCGCTCCATCGTTTGATTCCTTATTCGTTAGCTTCGACGAAAACTCTGTTGCGATGAATAAAACGTCGGAGGGACAGCTCAATAAAATGATTTCTTTTATTAAGAAACGTGATTCGAACACCCTTACGCTGGTAGCCTATTCTGTGTATTCAAATGATTTTAATGCGGATACGCAAAATGACGATTTGTGGTATAAGCGATTGGAGGTTATCAAGAATTTCTTCGAGAAGGCATCCGTTCCGAATCTGAATATAAAGTATGAGTTAAAGAAGCAGGATAAAAAAGAGTGGGCAGGTAAAAAGGGATTGGTGGAGGTACGCTATCAACAATAAATTGTAAAATAATAATGGTCGTTGGCTTATGAGCTTGTATATTTTAAGAGTGCTTTTCAATAAGATGTGGTTGATCCTGGGCGTTCCGTTGGCCGTGGGCATGTTCGCCTATTTCTTTACATGGAATATTAAGAAAGAGTATAAATCAACAGCGCAGCTGTCAACGGGTTTCACTATAAAAAAGGTGAATAAGGCGGTCACGGGAAATGACGACTATTGGGACTCACAAGTAAACTTTGATAATTTTATCGAGATCATGAAGTCAGAACCCGTTGGATCGATGGTTTCCTATCAGCTTTTGCTCCATGATTTGAGTGAGGGACGGCCATTTAGAGAAACCGGGCTGACCTCCTTTTCAAAACCGGAGCTGGATTCGGCGAGAATAAAACTGCGGGTCAATATGGCCTCCTTTAAGCTGATGTCATCGTATGATGAATTTGAGAACAGGCTCATGGACCTGTTGGATAAGAAGGATTACAACGTATCGAAATGGATCCACGAAGGAATTCTGAAGATCGGGCGGGTAGAAGATAGCGATTACATCAGCGTGGAATTTGTTTCGGAAGATCCTTTTTTGTCGGCCTTTGTGGTCAATGCGGTTTCGCAAGAGACTATCCGATACAACAATTCCCTGGACAATACGATTCCGTCCGATTCAGTCCAGTTTTTTGCGAATGAAGCGGTGAAAAGGAAAAAGGAGCTGGAAGACAAAACGGAACGACTGCGTATCGGTAATGCAGGCAACAATGAGAACCTGGCCGATGGCGATGACAAAGAAAGAAATGCAAAATTGGCCGGATATCAAATGCAGCTTCGGGAAGAGGAAAATCGGGCGAATGGGTTATACGTTTCGTTAAAAAACATCAAATCGAGAATAGGAGAGTACGAAAAGCTTCCAGCCAAGGTCAGCCATACCGCTCCCCCCATGAACCCCAAATTGGTGGCATTGCAAAATAAAATTAATGAGCTGAATAAGATTTATGTGGACAACGGCTCGAGCGATAAGGCATTGGCCGGTACGATCGGTAAACTTCGTGATCAGCTGCAACTGAAAAAGGCACTCCTTGAGGTGGAATCAAAAAATGCGGAAAAACCGAGCACGACAGACAAACAAAAACCGCCGGATGAGCTTATTGCAGAATCCCGAAAATTGGAATCCGATTACAAACAAGTTGAGTCCCGGGTCTTTTCCTTACGAGCCACCGTCAATCAATTAAGGAGCAAGACGCCCAGACCATCCAGAACCGTCATCTCCCGCGATTCATTGACGGCGTCCCTGGAACGGGAGCACGATAGGGCGTTTAAGGAATATGCCCGGGCCGTAGAAAAACTAAAGGAGGCGAAGAATAAGGCGTTGACCGCAGGCCCCCGTACAAAACTGGCTGTTCCGGGGAAGCCAAGTCCGGAGCCCGAATCTTCTAAAGCATTTGCGATAACGGCCCTGGCCATGATTGGATGCTGCGTCTTTTGTCTGGCAAAAATCATTTTGTCCGAGTATCGTCGCGCCACCAGCTTCTCGCCATTGATTGGCCAGAACAAGTCGCTCTATCGAAAAATATTTTCGCGTAAGTTTACCATTTAACCGGATAGGTTACCTTCCCCCTGTAGCGAAATCATAAAACCGGGGAGCAATCCTGATCCATAGGTAGCGAAGGGCCACACAAATGGCAATCGTAAAGAGAGGCGCAAATAAATAGATCAGTAAAGTGGAGGTGTTCGTTTTTCCCCACATAAAGAACATTCCCTTTACCAGAATCGTAAGCAAGGGTTCATGGAAAACATAAATCATGAACGAATAAGCAAAGAAAGCGGAGTATTTCCTGATTTGGTTACGATCAACCAGGTCGTATAACGACCAGACGGCCAGGATGCCAATTACTATTCCCGTATTATTGAGGAAGTTCAAAACAGGACCACCGCGGTCAAAAGTTAAAAGGTAGGTTGTCAGCAAGACCGTCACTAACCAGGCAATTAAAAAATAGAGCCAATACTTCGAGATGCCCTCGTTCAACAGGGGCTGTGATTTCTCGGAAGCAAGGTAGCCGCCAACGGTAAAAAACAACAGGCTTTCATTGCTGAAAAGCTCAAAGGTTTTAGGGGCAACGTACCATAAAATGACTAAGAAAAAGATCCACATCCCCTTTGAGGACTTTGTTAAGAATCCAATGAGAGGAGAAAAAACTACCAGCATGATCAGGTCGCGGATAAACCACAACTGATACGTAATGGGATTAATAAGCAGGGTATCCAGGAATTGTGAAAAGGAGTAATCTTTAATCAATTCCCGGGTAAAGAAATTTTTTGATTGGGGAATGGATTGGAGAAGAAAAAACAAAAGCACTCCGTAGAGAGACCAAAATAAATAGGGGATGACCAGAATTTTGATTCTTTTTTTGTACTTATTGAAAACTCCCTTAAGAGAGAAATCAAACGTTACATAGAACAGAAATCCGGAAATCAAGTAAAACAGGGGCACGGCAATTCTCGCGATTCCTTTGCTTAAGAAATTCTCAACAAACAGCACAGAATGACTGGTGCCTCCCGTCAAGGTACCGGTGGTAAACTTTATTTCTACATTGTAGGAATGAATAAACACCACCAGAATGATGGCGACCAGAGACAAGGCCTTTAATTTATAACTTAGATAGTCATTCATTGCCGATCCCTTCCCTACTCGTTGGTAGCACTATGTCCTCGCGGAATCGCATATCCCTCAGCGATCATAGTCCAATTTTACGCTGACCGGTAGTCAAAATCAATGATGCGGATCATCACAAACAAAGAGAATCCATTCTCCTGGCTCCGGATGAGGACGAGCCAGGGGAATGGATTAAGAGGGAATGGATTATCTACCTGTAAATGACGATCCTCGTTGTGGCCTTGTTTCCATCCGTAGGGACGAATACAAGATTATAGATTCCATTGTAAATGTAATCCGTACCCAGTACAATATTGTTAGGTCCGGCAGACACGGCTACCATGGTTTGCATGATGAGGGTACCGACCTGATCAAAGAGACTTACCTGTGCCTGCTGTGCTACCGGGGAGGTATATTGTATTGTGAATTTATCAGAAATGGGATTAGGATACACCACGATTTGACTGGCGATGATAGGTTCGGCCGGCACTAACGCAAGATCATTTGTAATCAGGATCCGGTCGATCTGGACATTGTCATCTAACCATGCCATCTGAAGTTCGTTTAATCCCTGGTTAAAGGCGAACGTAGCTACGGCGCCGGAGGAAGCGTCAGAAAGTTTGACCCACGTCCATTGTGTATGAATACCCGCTGCCCAGGTAAACCATCTTCCTTTGCCATCATAGATGTAATAGCTCTGATTATTAATCGTTGATGATTTTACTCTTGCCCAAATAACATACGTGTCACTTTTCGGCAATTGAAAATTGAAAGTCGCAGTGGCGCTGGGAGGGATGTAATAGTTTTTTCCATTGCCGGGAGGCACGGCAAAATAACTCCCCTTTGTTGCAGTCGGATCGGTGGTAAGCGTCATGCTCCCCATCAGGACAGCATCCGAAGCATACAAGCCCAATTGGACAGCCGCCGCAGGATCGCTAACAACAACCGGAACTCCTACCGAAATGGTAATCGCTCCGGCATTGTCAGTGGCCTTGGCCGTTAATGTATATGATCCCACCGGTACACTGGCCCAGGCGAACGTAAAGGGGCCGGTCAGGTCTTCGCCTAATTTAGTCGTTCCCTGGAAGAACTCTACTTTAGTTATGGTACCATCGCTGTCGGTGGCATTTGCGTTGATCGTAACCGTTGAACCCGTTGTAAAACCTGCATTGCTGGCAGGACTTGTTATACTCACGACAGGAACCACGTTAAGATTACTTACTGTAATGGTAATGGCTGCTGATGTGGTCACCGCACTGAGATTGTCGGTGGCCTTTGCTGTTATGGAATACGTTCCTGCCGGCACACTGGCCCAGGCGAAAGTAAAGGGGCCGGTCAGGGTTTCACCTAATTTAGTTGTTCCCTGAAAGTACTCCACTTTGGCAATCGTTCCACCACTGTCGGTTGCACTTGCGTTGATGGTAACGGTCGATCCGGTCGCAAAGCTTGCATTGCTGGTAGGACTTGATATACTCACAACAGGAGCCACGTTAGGATTACTCACGGTA
>DATHFS010000363.1:0-2699 GCA_035317975.1 Cyclobacteriaceae bacterium
TACTCAGCGACCAGTTTGGCATCGTGGCCCCTTCCTTTCTGATCTTCTACGGTCTCGCGCTCATCAACGCCAGCCCCAACCTCTATGAAGAAATCCGCTACCTGGGGTATTCAGAAATTCTTCTCGGCCTGCTCTGCGCTGTGCTGCCGAACTATGGCCTCCTTTTCTGGGCAATCGGATTTGGTCTTTTTCACATCCTCTACGGCGCCGTGATGTACAAGAAGTACGATGCATGAAAAACCCGTTCGAGAACCTCGATAAAATGCTGGAACACCGGGTGCGCCTGCAGATCATGTCTGTACTGGTGGCCAATGAATCCTATGACTTCAATGCACTGAAAGAATTACTCGATGTCACGGACGGAAACCTGGCCACGAATATGAAGGCATTGGAGAAAGAAAAATATATCTCCGTCCTCAAATCCTTCATCGACCGAAAACCCAACACGCGGTACAAAGCCACTGAACGGGGTAGGGGAGCTTTTAGGAAGCATTTGGAGGCGATGGAGGAGTTGATTAAACAACAGCGAGTTGGTAATCGGTGATCGGTAATCGGTGATCGGTGGTGGGTGCAAGTTTACTTACAGTGTGGCCACGATCTTAAATACTAAGGTACCATCCACTGATTACCGATTACCGATCACCGATAACCTTCCCTAGTTGACTCTTAAAATAAACATATAATCTGTAAAACCATGGAAACTGTACAAACGTCGCTCTTTGAAAAGTTGAACCGCTGGATCCGCGAGTCCGTTATGATAAAGCTCGGTTCGATTGGATTTTTGATCCTTATCCTGCTGATCCCGCAAGCCTGGATACAGTCGCTGATGGTGGAGCGGGAAGACCGCGCCGAGGCAGTAGTCGGAGAAATTACCTCCAAATGGTCGGGCGAACAGAATATCACCGGCCCCGTGTTGGTCGTCCCTGTCGTCAAACGCGAAAAGATCGACAAAGGAAAGGAAGGGATTGAAATACGCGAGTGGACCGAGAAAGCTTTCTTTCTTCCGGAAAAACTGAAGATCACAGGCAAAGTAGATCCACAGGTATTGCACAGGGGAATATTTGACGCGGCAGTGTACGAGTCTTCCCTCAACGTCGACTCTCATTTTCTACCGCCTGATTTTCAAAAACTCAACGTGGCAACGAATGATGTCCTGTGGAAAGATGCTTATCTCGTTCTGGGCATTACGGATTTGAGAGGAATCAGCGAAAATCCAAAATTGAAAATGGGTGACCGGGAACTCACGGGGGAACCCTCAAACAACATTGGTTTGTCATCCGAATATTCCAGTGGTGCGGGCCATAGCGATGACCGGGAGGATATGTCCGGCGACCAAAAGAAATCCAGCGAGAAAGGAATTGTGGTGAAACTTCCCTGGCGTACGATGAATGACTTTAGCGAAGCATTTTCCATTCAACTTAATCTGAAGGGAAGCACGTTACTTTACTTTGTTCCGGTAGGTAAAACAACTGAAGTGAGTCTGCAAGGTCCCTGGGCGAATCCCAGCTTCGATGGCGATTTCCTGCCGGCATCCCGGCAAATCTCCGAAACCGGGTTTACCGCAGACTGGAAAATCCTTCACTACAACCGGCCATTTTCACAGGAATGGATCGGCGGCAATCAGGCTCTGACGGGTGCTGAATTTGGCGTAAAGCTGCTCATTCCGGTAGACCAATATCAAAAAAGTATTCGGACGGCCAAGTACGGTATCCTGGTGATCCTGCTGACCTTCATTTCGCTTTTTATGGTAGAGATCATGAAAAAAGTGAGGATCCATCCTTTTCAATATATTCTCGTTGGCGCCGCACTGATCATTTACTACTCGTTACTGCTCTCCCTTTCGGAGCATCTGGGCTATGACCTGGCCTACGGCGTTGCTTCCCTCGCTACGGTTGTCCTCGTCGCGCTCTATTCTTCCACGTTCCTGGCTTCCCGAAAACTGGTCTTTGTTTTCACCGGGTTGCTCGCGTTTTTCTACGGCTTCATTTTCGTGATCATTCAGTTACAGGATTATTCGTTGCTGTTGGGAAGTATCGGATTGTTCCTGACGGTCGGGTTGTTGATGTATTTCTCGAAGGGCATTCAGTGGTATAGGGATGAACTTAAGGAGTCGGTGGTATGAGGGATTTTCGGAGTGATCGTGATTGGGGAATGGTGGTCGGTGATCGGGGAATGGTAATCGGTAATCGGTGATCGGTAATCGGTGGAGGGTGCAAGGTTACTAAAATTGTGGCCACGATTTTAGTTACTAAGACAATCCACTGATCACTGATTACCGATCACCGATTACCAATTTTCCCTACCTTCACCCTCATGAAGCGATTACTCATCCTTTGCCTGCTCTCCCTCCCCGGGACTATCCATGCCCAATTATTACAAACCCCAAGCTCCCGATGGACAACGGACCGGTGGGAAGCCCTGTGGATTGCTCCGCAGGAAGAAGGAACCCGGTATGGTATCTATCATTTCCGCAGGAAATTTAGCCTGGCGAATCAACCCACCCGGTTTGTTATTCATCTTTCGGCTGACAACCGGTACCGGCTTTTTGTGAATGGCGAATATGTGACGGAAGGACCACAAATCAGCGATCTCCGGCATTGGCGATTTGAGTCGCTCGATATTGCGCCCTACCTGAAAGCCGGGGAAAATGTTCTGGCCATTCAGGTTACGTATTACGGTGAAGCAGCCCCCGTTTACCT
>DATHFS010000364.1:0-10473 GCA_035317975.1 Cyclobacteriaceae bacterium
ACGGCATTGACGATCCTCATGGTACCGGTATGCATTCTTGGTTTTCCAGTCCTTATCCCTTTGCTGATCTCAAAGCCCGTCTATTTGATGACCATTCCGCTCTTTCCGTTCATTGCGCTCACGTATCTTCTGCGGGCGGCCCGGTTGTATTTTGCCATGCCCTATACGGCAACGAAGTATACGAAGCCGTTGCCATTCTATTACTTAGCCATCGCCTCCGTGGAGATTGGAACGTTACTTTTGCTTGTCCGCTATTTTGGCATTTATGGAGTAATTGGTGCCACCTGGTTGAGTTATATGACCGAAATCGGCATTTTGTATTTCGGGATCCGGACCCGGTTTACCTTCCGTTTTAACGCATTGAAGATTTTAGCGGGACCGTTGGTGGTTTCCTTATTAATCATTGCACTGGAGCCCTGGTTAGCGGGAGCGCATCCCTTCCTGGTACACAGTTCGTACCTGTTATTTACCTTGCTGATGTTGGTATGGGTGTACCGGATCGAGCTAAAAGCCATAGACCTTTCTACCGTGCTGCGGTAAAATATTTCACCGCAGAGACGCTGAGGCGCGAAGGAGGCGCAAAGGCAAAATGATAGATAGTTTGGTTAAACTTTTCAAAGAACACCTTTTAGTCAGCCCCATTGGTTACGATCTCAAAATGCGTAAGCCCTGATCTAGCCGGCACAGAGTTATTCCCTGCGCCTCCTTTGCGCCCCTGCGTCTCCGCGGTTTAAAATTTCCGACGCCCCTGCGCCTCCGCGGTTAAAAATTAAGTGCTATTCTTCCCGTCGAGTCGATACGCTGAAGCAACAGAGCAAGTTGATTTTCTTCCAGGTAGTGGTCGGTTGCCTTCCTGCAGCCTTCCCAATAGCCGTAATCATCAATAATTAGAACTCCCTTTTTTGAAAGCAACGGAAATAAATGAGTGAGTTCGTGATAAGTAGACTCATACCAATCGGTATCCAGTCTTAGCAAAGCGATTTTAGCGGGTGCGATACGGGGAATGGTCTCTTCGACTTTGCCTTTCACAAAAACGACCTGGTCTTTTGGGTAACCGGTCTGCTTCATATTCTCCTGTACTTCGTCCAGCGGGGAATAGCACCACACCGAATCGGCCTTCGTCCGGTCCGTGGCATCCATCATCTCCCTCGCGTCCTTGCCTTTATAGTTTTTGTCATCCGCGGTGGGTTCCGACATGCCTTCAAAGGTGTCGTAGAGAAAGATTGTCCTGTCGGAGATATTCGATGCTTGCAGAACCTTTGCAATAATCATGGGATTGCCGCCTTTCCATACGCCGCATTCAACAAAATCGCCTGAAATTTTATTTTTTATAATATAGTGGACCGACTGGTACAAAGCATACATCCGCTGCACCCCGGTCATCGTGTACGGCTTACACGCATAGTAAAAGTTCCAGAACTCTTTTTCAAGGTCCGGATAACTTTTTTCTTCGTTTGTCACCTTCGTGATGCGGTACCCTGCCTTAAGCAATAATTTATGTAGCATAGTTGTATTCAGGAATTTTGAATTTGCCGGATAAAATCAGGGTAATTCTTTTCTGCATTGTAATGGTTCTCCCAATTGTTTAACACATTCTTTCGAAACCTTTCCATTTGTTCTTTTGGAAGGGACAATAATTCACTTATTGCTTTTGCGATTTGTTGCGGCGAATCATCCGGGTGCAGGAGCAGACCGGTTTCCGCACTCACAATTTCGCTTACACCGCCCACATTCATCGCTACTGTAGGAATCCCAAAAGATTGGGCCTCCATAATAGAAACCGGAAGACCTTCAGAGGAACTGGTATTGATGAATAGGTCGACATAGGTATGCCTATAAAACTGAAAAAGTTCATGGTTGGCGATGGCGCCGTGAATTCGCGGATGAATATTTTTTTTCGACGAAAGTTTCTCCGCGATCAGGGCTTCCAGTTCCGCCTGCAACTCGCCATAGCCGAAGTGAATCCATGTGATATCGAGCGATTCTACCAGCGCTAGCGCTTCGATGATCAGGTGGACCCGTTTGACGGGCTTGAGGGTAGAACAACTGACGAGGGTCAAGCCCGGTTTCGGATTGGGTAGCGATTCCGGTTTTCGTGTACCCAACCGGGAGAGGTACAATTTGTAGTGCCACTTCGGCGCTACGCTATTTTTAAGATGTTCCAGGCCATGACCCGAAACGGCGAAGATGCCATCGAGGCCTTGCGCCAGCACTTCCCGGAAGGAAAGATAGCCTTCGGGTTGAACGGTTTCGTAGAGGTCGGCGCGATGGGCCCGGGAAATGCGCTTGATGGTAACATGTTTACTTTTTACAAATAGGGTGGCCAGGGCCGAGGCAGTGAACCAATAAGAGTAAATGATAATGGTTCCGGTCAACTGACTTTTCTTAATCGAATTGGTTATGGCGAAAGACAATGCCAGCGCTTTAACAATGTCACGAAAAAATACCTTAACCATTCCAGAACTTATGCCTTTTCCGTGTGATTTCAGATATCGCATCTCATTGACTGCATAAGACACAAATCGGATGAAATGGATCAGGCCCAAAAAGGTTACCCCTATAATTTTAGTAAAACCGATTTTTGGATTGATGCGTTCGTGAGAAAAGCCAATATCCGGAACCGGTTGGATATCGAGACTTACGCTTTGTGTTAAGATCACCACCTTATCAAAATCACGAACCAGGTAAGGGATTTCATTTACCAGGAAAAGCTCACCGGTTGAATACGGAAAATGGTTAGTAATCAGGATGAGGTTTATTGGTGAATGAGATGCCATGGATCAATTTCAGTTTTTCTCAGCAACCATAAAATAGCCTAACGGGAAAGTTTTGCTGGTCTTCATTGATATTTTTTTTCCTATCCCTGTTTTGATAAACAACGAGCACATTTTTTGGGCGACCATAGCAACGTATTTTCCGGGCCACGGGAGGAGGTTAACTGATTTGGCAAACAGATCGGTAGCGATTTCCGGAACTCCGCCTATGGGCTTAAGCAGCACGACGTTGAAGCCGGAAGATTGAGCGAAATAGCGGAGCGCGTACTCCGTATAACGAAAGAAATCAAATGGAGCGGCGTGAATACAATAATAGAAAGGAACATTCATGATGACTTTCCCCCCGGTCGCGAGGATCCTTGCCATTTCATGCCAAAGTAATTCGGGCTTGGAAAGGTGTTCCAGTACATCGGAAAGAATGATCGTATCAAATTCGCCAGCAACAAAGGGAAGAGGTTGGTTGAGGTCGCATTCGAAATCCAGATGAATATTCTTTTGTAAAGCATTGCCCCAATCCACGCAAATCCACGATGTACTAAGACCTTTATATGAGGCGTACAGCGGTACTTTTCCGCACCCTAAATCAATCAGTTTGCCCTTCACGTGTTGTTTTAAATAAAAATCATAGTGTGCCGCCACGATGTCGGCCATTAACCTGGAGGACACCCCTACTTCTTTAGGATCGCGCGAGCCGATTAATTTATTTTTCCTGTAAATAAATTTTGAAGGGAGCCATTGGTCTATATTCTTCATGCGTGCAGCTCAGGCCGATACAATTTTGTTGACCAGCTCCAGTAATTTGATTTTATTGGTTTCCGCGCTTCGTTCCCGCGCGGGCCGTGATGTATTCAACTTAAATTGCTCCACATCGGACGACGACAATTTATTCAATTCGAAGGCGAGGCTTTCAGGAGAAAAGTCCTTTGAAACAACTCCGATTTTGTAGGAATTTACTATTTCAGCCATTTCCGGTGTAGGGCCTATTGCGATTCCTAACCTGGCCTGTATAAAGTCAAATAGTTTATTAGGCAGGGTATTGGCATAATTGAAGTTAACAGGGGGTAGTAAGAAAAGCCCCAGGTCATAACGATTGATAAAGGCGACGATCTCAAGGCTCTTAACGGGCGGCAAAAACCGGATCCGTGGATCTCCGTCTGCCAACGTTCGAAGGCGGTTGATGTAGTTTTTCGTTTTCGATGATGCGAGTTCGGGGACAATGAGCATCAGGTCAAGCGTGAACCGTTCTTCCAGGTGGCGCATGAGTTCGATCATGAGTTCGAGCTTTCGGGATACGGTAGCCCCGCCATGATGGATCATGCGAATGGTATTGGGCTTTATAGGGGAGGGGACGATTTCATGGTAAGCAGTAGCATTGGTAATGATTACAGGGTCCACGGAAAAGTGTTTGTGGTATTCATTGGCCAGTCCTGTGCCAACGGTGGTCATGGCCTTGACTTTAGGAATGTATTTTTTGCACAAGTAGAGGTTAAACGGTTGAAAGAAAATCCGCCAACTCAATTTATCCTCAAAATGCCGCGGTGCATATTCATGCGCATCGAACAGGACGTTAGCGGTCGGATCGATATCGAATGCGAGCGGAAGAGCTTCTATGTCGTTAGCAATGATCAAATCAAATTGCCGGTCCGCTAACTTTCGTCGGAGCGGGGGATGGCCGTGAAGTAACCGATAGGCAGTCGGGTGTATTCGCAAAATTAAGAAAAAGGAGAGAAAGGCTTTTCGGAAAAGGCTGAGCTTGGGCCTGTCGATTTTGATCAACTCCACACCAGGATCAGGCAGACCATCAAACGCCACAGCGGTGATGCGGTACGTCTTTTTGAGAAAATCAATCTGGCGGCTGACGCGGGCATCGTGCTGTAATTTACTAAAACACAAAATTAAAATAGACTTCATTTCAGATCACACCCTTTGTCCGACGACCTTTCGTATTTTTTCCGGGTTCTCTTTAATAAAACTTGACCACGATTTTGATTTGTTCTTGACGAAGCCATTCTGATAATGGTGACACACCGCTACGGCCACCGCATCCGAGGCGTCGAGCAGTTTGGGCAGGGCTTTCATCCCCAGCACCGTCATCAGCATTTTCGCTACCTGTTCCTTTGAGGCGTTTCCATTTCCGGTCACGGATTGCTTGACTTTTTTTGGAGCATACTCAATAATCGGGATTTCGCGGTACAATGCCGCCGACATGGCCACACCCTGTGCCCGCCCGAGCTTCAACATCGATTGAACATTCTTGCCAAAGAAAGGGGCTTCCAGGGCGACTTCATCGGGATTGAATTCATCGAGAAGACCCAATACACGATCAAAGATTTTCTTCAGTTTTAATTCGTGGGTACCGTATTTCCCTAAATGGATCACCCCTAACTGTAAAAGCGTCAGTTTAGTCGCTCTCACCATCACAATACCATAGCCCATTACATTGGTCCCCGGATCCAGACCCAGGATAATTTTTTCTTTGACCGGTTTTTTCTCCATTTTGCTTCTCGTAGCAAGTTAGCCACAAAGCCTGAAATGAACCTATTCTTCTTCCTGGTGTTTGGTTTTTATTTCGTTGTCATGCTCCTGTTGCTAACAGGATGGCAACAATCATTGGCTGGAAAATCATCACTCCGGCCGGAAGCGTTTTCTCCCAGAAAAATTACGGTTGTTGTGCCGTTCAGGAACGAAGAGGCTTGCATCGCTAACGTCATTCAGGATCTGATCGGGCAGGAACTTCCTCCCGAATTCGTGGAGGTGATTTTAGTGGATGACCATTCTGCCGACCGCTCTTCCGAAATCATCTTCTCTTGCTTGCCCGCTGTCGCTATAACGAATAGTCGGAGCGAAGGCGGGCCCCCGATAGTCTCGACGAGTAGTCTTGGCTTCGGCGGGCGAGGTCGTACCCAATTCAGCTACGCCACTTTGCCTGAAGGAAGGGAGGGGAAAAAGCAGGCAATTATGCTGGGGGTAGAACAGGCAGGAGGAGAAATCATCGTAATAACCGATGCCGACTGTCGCTTGCCCATTCATTGGCTTCAGTCTTTCGCCACTTCTTTTCACGACGGGAATGTAAAAATGGTTTTTGGAGGAGTGAGGATAACTGAGGGCAAGAGTTTTTTTTCAAAACTTCAGGCCCTGGAATTTTGCAGCCTGATCGGCGCCGGTGCCGCTATGGCGGGGCTCGGCATTCCCCTCCTGTGCAACGGAGCGAACCTGGCTTTTTTGAGATCGGCCTTTTTGGAAGTGAAGGGGTACGACGGGAACCTCGACATCGCTTCCGGCGACGATGAATTTCTTATGCGCAAAATCGATCGGCGTTTTCCCGGGAGTATTCGCTTTCAACCGGTTGGAGACTCCGTCGTTGAAACCAGACCAATGGAATCGCTAAAGGCGTTTGTCGGGCAGCGCTTGCGTTGGGCCGGGAAATGGAAACACAACGGATCACAACTGTCCCAATTCACCGCCGTTTTTATTTTTGTTTTTCAGACTTCTTTTCTGGTCCTCTGGTTCGCACCGCTACTGAACTGGATATCAGAGCTTCTCGCCCTTTTCCTGATCGCTGGTAAAATGATCTTCGAATTCACGTTCCTTTTTCAAGTCGGTACGTTCCTGCACGTGAGACCAAGACTGTTTCATTTTCTCGTTTTGCAATTCCTCTACCCTTTTTACGTTATGTATATCGGCGTTGCCTCGCTGTTCACCTCACCACTTTGGAAGGGTAGAAAGGTGTAAATGTGTTGAAGTGTTTAAGTGTTGAAGTGTTGGTGTGGGATGGACCAAAATGAATAGGTTTTCCCATACATTATGGGTCTATACACCCAAGTATCAGGTGTTTTCATGCCAAATAGGGGACGTCTCCCAGATTAAGGACTAACCACTTCAGCACTTCCGCACTTAAACACATCAACACACCAACACTTCAACACTTCAGCACTTCCGCACATTAACACAACTTTAACACCCCCCACCCTCAACACTTACACACTTCTTCACTATTTTTACCCCATGGACGAATTGCAGCTGAAAAAAAAAATTGAGAAGAAAGAGCTGGAACTCAATGCCTTGCTTGAAATTACACAAGCGATCAACAGCAATGTGCCCGAGGATTCCCTGTACAAGATTTTCAATTTCACCCTTCGGTCGAACCTCAATATAAAAAAGCTGACGCTCTTTGTTTACGATGAGGTTTGGGGCTGCAAGGTAAGCTTCGGGTCGACGAAAAATTATCACAAAGTGCGATTGGATGAACGGGTGAAAATGGTAAAGAATATCCACCGTATGGAGGAATTCGAAAACTGTGATTTTGATGAGTTTGACCTGGTTATCCCGATCGCGCACAAGGATGAAACGATTGCCCTAATTTTTGTCGGGGGAGTCGATCATCAAACCTCGCACGATGATGATGAAAGTATCAAGTTCATTCAGGCACTGAGCAATATCATTATCGTAGCCATTGAGAATAAAAAACTGGCGCGGAAACAATTGGAGCAGGAAGCCTTCCGGAAGGAGCTCGAGATTGCCAGCGACGTCCAGCAGTTTCTCTTTCCCGATAAGTTGCCCAATACCGAACGGCTCAAGCTGGAAGCCAGTTATTTACCCCACGACCGGGTAGGGGGTGACTATTATGATTATATCCCCATCAACAAGAATCAGTTCCTGCTTTGCGTGGCCGATGTAAGCGGCAAGGGAATTCCGGCAGCCTTAATGATGTCTAACTTCCAGGCGTCTCTTCATACACTGCTCAGGCAAACCCCGAACTTGATTGAAATTGTGGAAGCGCTGAATTACCAGGTGATGGAAAGTGCCAAAGGGGAGAAGTTCATTACTTTTTTCGGCGCCATCTATGACCTCGCCCTGAAAACGATGGTGTATGTTAACGCCGGCCATAATCCGCCCATCTTGTGGGATAAGAAAGGCATGCGACTGCTGGAAGAAGGTTCCACCGTACTGGGTGCCATGCACCCGCTGCCGTTCATCAATGAAGGGTTTATTCCTGACCTCGATGAGTTTTTCCTGTTTTGCTACACCGATGGGCTCACCGAAACCATCAATGAAGAAGGAAAAGAGTTTGGTGTCGATTATTTGACAACCTATTTTGAGAAAAATCATAACAAGGATCTGAAGACCATTCACCAGGACCTGATTGTGGCATTGGATGGATTCAAGGGTCGCAACAGTTACCGCGACGACATCACGTTGCTGTCGTGCCGTGTTGAGTAGTTAAAAAATTTCCCGTGATTTTCCGGACACCGTTTTTTCTTCCCTGGCTCTATCCGGGTTTGCAATGGCGAATTCCAACCGGGGAAAAGGAGATTTACCTGACCTTCGACGATGGACCCATTCCCGGCCCCACTGAATTTGTGCTGGATCAGCTGGAAAGGTGCCATGCGAAAGCAACATTTTTTTGCATCGGAGAGAATGTCAGCAGACATCCGGAAATCTTTCAAGCCGTGGTAAGGCAAGGACATGCGGTTGGCAACCACACGTTTAATCATTTGAAAGGTTGGAATTACAGCGTTGCGGAGTATTTGGCGAACATCAGGCTGTGCCAGGAAGAGTTCTTGAAATCCCCCCACTCCTTAAGGAGAGTAACCCTTTTCCGCCCGCCCTATGGACGTATCAAACGCAGTCAGATCCGGGCCCTGAAAGGATACAGTATCATCATGTGGGATGTCCTTTCTCATGATTATTCCAGAACCCTTTCACCCGACCAATGTCTCCGGGGTACGATTCAAGCCACCCGGCCCGGCTCCATCATTGCATTTCACGACAGTTTGAAAGCGGAAAAGAATATGCGTTACACGCTGCCCCGGTTTTTGGAACATTTTACCCGCGAAGGGTATTCCTTCAAAGCGCTCGCAAATTCATAACTTTGCGTCTTGCCACAAAGGCACGAAGAAATTATAAAATAGAGGAATGAGCATAATGAAAATAATGTCTGACATATCTGACTGAGGTGAGCATAAGAAAGAAAGTTTTAGTTTGCCCGCTCGATTGGGGACTGGGTCACGCCACGCGAGTTTTTCCGGTAATTCAGGAATTGATCCAAAGGGGGTGTGAGGTAGCCGTGGCGACCAGCGGTCCCGCTCTTGCTTTGTTGAAGAAAGAGTTTCCGGACCTGCATTTCTACCGGATCGCCGGATATGAACCATCTTATTCGGCTTCCGGATCGTTGGCTTGGTCGATGGCCATGCAAGTCCCCAAGTTTGTCCGGACGATTCAAACTGAACATGAAGAAATTGAAAGCATCGTGTGGCAGGATGGGTTTGATTTGGTCATTTCAGATAACCGTTATGGTTGCTGGTCAAAGGAGGTGCCCAGTGTGCTCATCACGCACCAGCTTACTATCCAGGCTCCGAGGTTCCTTTCGGGGATCGTCAATTTTATCAATCGTCTGCAGATCATGAAATTCTCAATGTGTTGGGTCCCCGACTGGAAGGGTAATAACTCCCTGTCCGGTGACTTATCGTACGCAGATGGACTCCCGGTAACGTACATCGGCCCCTTGTCGCGGTTTAAGATCCCCCCGGTCGCTCCCGGAAGAGTGCCTAAAAAGTATGAAGTCCTTGCTCTCGTTTCCGGGCCGGAGCCACAGCGGAAAATTTTTGAGAACCTCCTCCGCGACCAACTGAAAAAATGGGGAAGAACTGCTCTCCTGGTGTGTGGTCTTCCGGAAAGCGAGGAGCGAAAGGAGGATGGAGCGCTGAAAGTAGTGAGTCATCTCCCTTCGGTGGAGTTGAATCTGGCGATCCTGGAATCAGAAATGGTCATCAGCCGTCCAGGGTATAGTACGATCATGGATTTAGCCCGCTTGGGAAAGAAGGCCATTTTCATCCCTACGCCCGGGCAAACCGAACAAGAGTACCTTGGCCAATCCCTGATGGAAAAGAAAATTGCGTTGTGCGTCAGGCAAGATGCATTTGACGTAGAGCGGGCAGTAAAGCAATCAGTGTACTACGACGGATTCGAGCCCTATCGCGAAGATCAACTTTTACAAAAGGCGATAGATGCCCTCCTATGAAGTTGATAAAGAGTTTTGGATATGCCTTTAACGGATTGCGAAAAGCCTGGACAGGGCACCGAAACTTGCGCATTCAATGCTGGGTCATGGCAGGTGCTGTTGCCCTCGGTCTTTATTTTAGGATCCGCGTCTGGGAGTGGTGTACGATTATCCTGATGGGCACGTTTGTTATTTCATTGGAATTGATCAACAGCGCTATCGAAACGGTGACTGATCTGGTCACAAGGGAGCGAAATCCATTGGCAGGAAAAGCAAAAGACATTTCCGCCTCATCCGTTTTGGTGGCCGCCATCTCTTCCGTGATTGTAGGGATCATCATTTTTGGCAATCACGTTTTGGAAATGTTCCGGTAGTAATCTGCTACAAAGACCTGCCTGCGCGAGGCGCTTCGGCAGGCAGGCACGAAGACACTAAATTTTATTTCCTTTGTGTCTTCGTGCCTTTGTGGCTAACGGCCGTATTTAAATCTTTGTAATGCATTGGATTGACACCCACGCCCATATATACAGCGTCGATTTTGATAAAGATCGGGAAGAGATCGTGGAGCGCAGCCGCGAGGCCGGCGTCAAGGAGATTTATATGCCGAACATTGACCACACGTCCGTGGATGGCATGCTGGAGGTAGAATCTGATCACCCGGAAACCTGCTTTGCCATGATGGGTCTTCATCCGTGTTCG
>DATHFS010000365.1:0-3214 GCA_035317975.1 Cyclobacteriaceae bacterium
ACCCGAAGCCTGATCGACACCCGCGCCCGCGCCGCCAACGACTCTCCTGATTTCTCAAAGCTGATCCGTGTTGGGCTACCTTTTCAGCCTAAACCAGAAACCGCGCAATGATATGCATTTTGCTCCAGCCCGAGACCAAGCTATCTGAATGGATCTCGGTGACGTAGGTCTAAAGTCCAATATCAAGACGGGCGTTAGACGGTAGATTCAGACTGACCGCAATGAAACATAACTTCCACTTTTTGCGGCTCGGCCTGCAGCTGGCGTTGGTCTTGGGCGTTTCTTCCTGCACGCCGGCCAAACCGGTCGCGGAAGCAGATTACGGCGTTAAAATCGTGGGCAACTGGCTGGGCACCGTGGGTAATATGAAAGAGTCGATTACGTTCAACGGCGACGGCAGCTTCATCGCCCGGTTGCGCCCCCAAGGGTTCATCAGTAACACACTCTCCCAGGGCGTCACCGGCACGATCCGCGGCACATGGGCCATCAATGGCAAGACCATCGCGTTGAAGATTACCAGTGCGGAAGATGAGCGTGTGAAGAATAGCGTGACTTCGAGCACCATTCTGGCCTTCAACCAGGACGAGCTTTCGATGAAGAACGACCGGGGCGAGACCTCAACGTTCACTCGAGCGATCTCCCCGTAACCCGAATGCCGAAATTCAAAGCAACACTCTCCGTTTATGCTATGTAGCTCCGTGTCCAAATTTGAAACCAACACAAGAGAAGGATGAAACACAATCTACTAATTAAAGGCTTGTCCCTGCTGGCGGCCGCGGTGGCGCTGACGGGCGCGGTTGGACAACAAAGCATAGTCCTTGGTGCAACTGACTCCAGTGGCCTCGACCGCACGGTTCTACCGATTAAAGAACCCACTTATCCAGAATCAACAGTGCTTGATGCCAGGGATGCAAAAGCACCACCGCGTTTTGAAGTAAAGGCGCCGGCAAAGGCGCCCAATGTCGTCATTGTTCTGCTTGACGACGTCGGTTTTGCTGCCTCGAGCGCTTTTGGTGGACCGATCAATATGCCGACACTCGAGAAGCTGGCTGCAACCGGGCTACGCTACAACCGTTTCCACACGACGGCCCTTTGCTCTCCCACGCGTACGGCACTGCTTACAGGCCGCAACCATCACGTAAATAATGCAGGAGCTATCATGGAACTGGCTACTGCTTTTCCGGGTAACACGGGTATTCGCCCAAATAGCGTAACACCGCTGGCTGAGATGCTTCGGCTGAATGGTTACAGCACGGCAGCTTTCGGAAAATACCATGAAACACCGCCTTGGGAGGTTTCGGTTTCAGGTCCTTTTGATCGCTGGCCTACCCATTCCGGCTTTGACAAGTTCTACGGTTTTATTGGTGGTGAAACCAACCAATGGGCTCCAGCAATCTTTGATGGAACTGTAAGGGTCGAAGCGCCCCATGATCCGAAATACCATTTTACGATCGACATGACCAATCAAGCTATCAACTGGATACAAGCGCAACACTCTCTTACGCCAGACAAACCCTTCTATGTCTACTTTTCCACCGGCGCTTGCCATGCACCGCATCATGTTCCCAAAGAATGGGCTGACAAATATAAGGGCAAGTTTAACGAGGGATGGGATAAGCTGAGAGAAGAAATATTCGCCAAGCAAAAGCAGATGAGGATCATTCCGCAAAATGCACAGCTAACACCTCGCCCCAATGAAATTCCTGCATGGGATACCATGAAGGCAGATCAAAAAAGGCTGTTGGCGCGACAGATGGAAGTTTTCGCCGGTTTTGCCGAACAAACGGATTACGAAGTGGGTAGATTAGTTCAATCACTCGAAGAAATGGGTACACTGAATAACACCCTGTTCATTTACATTGTGGGCGATAACGGTTCCAGCGCTGAAGGAGGACCCGAAGGAACATATAACGAGATGATGGCTTTAAACGGCATTGTCGGTAATGCTTCTCAAATGATGAATCACATAGATGACTGGGGAAGCCCGAACACTTTCCCGCACTATGCCATTGGCTGGGCGCATGCCTTGGATACTCCTTTTCAATGGACCAAGCAGGTTGCCTCTCACTGGGGAGGGACGCGGAACGGAATGGTAATGCATTGGCCAGAACGAATCAAAGCCAAGGGTGAAATCCGGTCACAATTTAGCCACGTAGTAGATATAGCTCCAACGGTACTCGAGGCGGTGGGTTTGCCTTTTCCAAAGGTGGTCAATGGCACCGAACAACTTCCGTTCGATGGACCGTCGATGGTTTACACCTTTGACAATGCGAAAGCTAAGGACCGCCATACGACGCAATACTTTGAGATGTTTGGTAACCGCGCCATTTACCATGATGGCTGGGTAGCATGCACCCGTCATTCTATCCCGTGGCTAATGACTCAACTTCCGCCGCTAAAAGATGACGTGTGGGAACTATATAACGTGGATCAGGATTTTAGTGAGGCGAACAATCTTGCCGCAAAAAACCCTGACAAACTCAAGGAAATGCAGGACCTCTTTATGAAGACAGCGGAGAAATACCATGTCCTGCCGATTGACGATCGTAGGTCCGAGCGGTTCGATGCTGCCATAGCAGGGAGACCCGATCTAATGGGCAACCGCACGTCGCTGACGGTTTATCCGGGTATGATCGGTTTAATGGAAAACGCGTTTATTAACACAAAGAACCGCTCTTTTAGTCTAACAGCAGATGTACAGCTGCCAGATGACACTGCGAACGGGGTTGTTATCTGCCAGGCAGGCCGCTTTGGCGGGTGGACCCTTTATATGAAATCCGGCAAGCTCCATCATGAATATAACTTCTTCGGACTGGAGCATACCAACATTGCTTCATCCGAACCCATTGCTGCTGGAAAACATACAATCAAATACGATTTTGTGTTTGATGGTGGTAAGCCGGGAGCCGGTGGGCAATCCGTTTTGTACGTGGATGGGCAAAAAGTCGCTGAAGGAAGAATACCAAAGACACAGCCATACGCGTATTCAGCCGATGAAGGGGTTGACGTGGGGATGGATAATGAAACGCCCGTGTCGAGCGACTATCAAGAAAGAGATAATAAGTTCTCCGGGACGATAAAGAAGATTACAGTCGACGTGAAGCCTGTTAACCTTAGCGACCGGGATCAGAAGAAGATCGAGGAAAAAGGGGATGTGAAAGAAATCACTGAGGACTAATTGCGATATCTAGGTTTTCTGCATATGACATTGTTT
>DATHFS010000366.1:0-3941 GCA_035317975.1 Cyclobacteriaceae bacterium
TTTCAGAACATCGGTGACCACGTAATCCACGCTTTCAATTACACCACTGATGATGATCGCTCCCACTGCAAGGAACACGATGCGTTTGAATTTTTTCTTTCCGACCATAACTAAAATGAGAAAGAATGCGGCAATACCGATGTGTAGATAAATCTTATTGGAAACCAGGAGCGTAAGAATAAAAATAGCGGCAGCGCAAATCCCGACAATGGGCAGGAAGGGCGACATTCCCTCGCGGTAGAAAACAAGCACGAACGCAGTAAAGACCAGTGCCGTTCCGGTGTCCTTCTGGACAAGAATCAGCACCATGGGTACGCCGACCATCAGGAATAAGATGGCCTGATTCCGCAGACTGTCCATTCGAAAACCCACGGACCCAATAAACTTGGCTACGGCCAGTGCCGTGGCGAACTTGGCGAACTCGGAAGGTTGAACGCCAAATGATCCAATCCCCAGCCAGGCTTTGTTCCCGCCCACCTCTTTGCCTATGACCGGCACCAGAATCAAGAGGAATAAGATCAGGCCGTAGATCAGGTAGGCAAAGGTTTCATAAAACCGCATGTCAACCACCACGATGGCCACGACGATAATAGCCGAAGCGGTGATGAACAGCAATTGTCTTCCCGAATTGAGCTTCAGGTCCCAAATTGTTTGCTTGACGGTTTCGTCGTACACCGCCGCATAAATATTGATCCAGCCAAACAATACCAGGGCGACGAACAGCATCACGGCCGTCCAGTCCAGGGTACCCGATAGCTTATTCCCTCTTGTCATCGGCAAATTGATTCAATCGAGGAATTTTCCATTCAATACATACTGTTCAATGTAGGGCCGTTTCGTTTGTCCGAACAGATACTTTTCAATGATCAGGCCTGCCATGGCGGCCGCTGCCCGGGCGCCCTGGCCGGCGTCTTCCACATACACCGACACTGCTATCCGGGGATGGTCCCTTGGCGCAAAAGCAATGAATACCGAGTGCGCCGGAAATGGATCGTTCTGTACCGTACCGGTCTTTCCGCAGACGATCACGTCAGGAAGCTTGGCAAAATACTGTCCGGTACCTGCTTCTACTACTTGCTGCATTGCATCAACGGCAATAATAAAGTTTGCTGAATCGATGGTTGTGTAATGTCGTTTAAGGTATTGCGGCAATGGTTTACCCTCTTTGCCGATTCCCTTTATTAAGTGAGGAGTATAATAAAACCCGCGGTTGGCGATCGTGGCAGCGAAATTGGCCATCTGGAGAGGCACAACCAAATTCTCTCCCTCGCCGATGGCAAGAGAATAAATATTCGAAAATTTCCAGGCCTGATTATGGTAGGCGCGATCATAGACAGCGGGAGTAGGAACTAGCCCCTCCTTTTCATTGGGCAAGTCGACCCCAAGCTTACCTCCAAATCCAAAACTCAGGATATTCTTGTCCCATTCAGTCAACCCAATGCGGGTATCCTGGTAGGGATCACTTGAAACTCCTTTGTTAAGCATTCTTCGGAATGTCTGGTGAAAATAGACATTACAGGAGTTGGCTATAGCCCCCCTCAGGTCTTCGTTGGTGTGTGATCCATGACAATCGATAATGGTGCGATCACACCGGATTCGCGTTTCCGGAGTAATGACCTTTTCCTGTAGTGCAGTCATGGCCTGGGCAATCTTGAAGATAGACCCCGGGCGATACTGTGCCATTAAGGGACGATTGAACAAGGGCTTATTGGTGTCATTGCTGATCAGCACGAAGTTGGAACTGTACTTTTTGCCTGTCAACAAAGTCGGGTCATAGGAAGGGCCTGAAACCAGGGCAAGAATCTCGCCGCTCGAGGGTTCAATGGCCACAATGCTCCCCGACTTTCCTTTCATTAATAGCTCACCGTATTGCTGAAGGTCAAGATCAATTCCGGAAGTCAAATCCTGACCAGGAACAGAAAGGGTGTCATAGGCTCCTTTGTTGAACGAGCCCTTTTCGATCCCCTTTACGTTGCGCAACTTAAACCGAACTCCGCGCTTGCCCCGAAGCTGTGCTTCGTAATACCCCTCGATACCGCTTTGCCCGACATAGTCGCCTTGCTTATAAATCTTCGACTTTTCATTCCCCAATGTAGCCTTACTGATTTCACTGACATACCCCAGTGCATTGGCGAGTGCAGGAGTGGTGTAGGCGCGGGTCGTCCTGGCTTGAATATAAAAACCGGGGAACTCGTCGAGGTGATCCTGGATTTTCGCAAAATCATAGTTGGAAAGCTGATCGAGAAAAAGGGTGGGTTTGAAGGGAGAATATTCTTTGCGGGCTCTTAGTTCTTTGAATTTGACGAGCAGTTCTTTCCTTGACAATTGAAATACGTTACAAAATTGCGCCGTATCCAATTTCGTAACGTCTTTACTGATGATTTCCAGATCATATTCAGGTGTGTTGTAAACGATAAGCTTGCCGGACCGATCGTAGATCAGTCCGCGAAAAGCATACTCCACAATAGGAAGAATCGAATTGCTATCCGACAACCCCACGTACCGCGTATCGAGTACCTGGATGAAGAATAACTTCACCAGAAAAACGATCCCGGTCAGGATAAACATAAGTTGCACTATTTCTTTTCGGCCTTCGTTCATGCGGATCGGCGCTCAGCCGAAATATATTGAATCAGGATAATGACGGTCATTGTAAAAAGCAAACTGCCGACGACTTTCAGCATCGTATACCAAAACACTGAAAAACCGCCGGCTTCCAGGAAGAACAGCACAGAATGATGCAAAAAAATCAAGGGCAACGTATACACCAAAAACCACTGCGCCCCATTCACCGCCAGGGTGAGTCCCGTCCCGGCATCGTATCCCCCTTGCGGGCTGATCACACTTAGCCAATAATTTCTCACGTAGGCGATCAATACCAGGGTGAAGGCATGAAGACCCAGGCTGTCATAAAATATATCCACCATAAAGCCCAGTGCGAATCCAATAAACATCAGCGCCAGCGTACTGAATTCAATAGGAAGGAATAGAATAAATGCCACGTATAAAAAACAGAAAGCCGTATTAAACAAGACCAGGCTCTTGAACAGCAGCACCTGAAGCACCAGGTAGATGAAAAAAGAAAGGAAATAAAAAATACCTGACCTGCTCATTTGGGTTCACCGATTGTGACTTGCTCCAGAGAATCTTTTTCCTGTTTAAGGGTGCTTTTGATTACTTCTACAAAGGTGAGGTTGCCAAAGTCCTGGGCCAACTCCACTTTTATATCATAAAAGGGTGTCTCCTCTTTCAGGTTGACTTCCTTGATAACCCCTACCAGGACCCCTTCCGGAAAAACCGCATTATAGCCCGAGGTCACCACGGTGTCTCCCGTATGGAGTTTTACATGGCGTGGGATATAGAGCAGCTCTACCTGCCGGGGGTCCACTCCATCCCATTGAGACGTACCGAAATACCCTAAACTCTTAATGACACTGGAAACCTGTTCGTCGATATTTAATAACGAAATTAATACCGAATAATGTTTTGATACCGATTTTACTTTGCCCACTGCCCCTTTTGCACTGATCACCGCCATCCCCGGCTTGATCCCCGCATCCGTCCCTTTGTTGATGGTGATGAAGTTCTTCGTGAAGCCCGTGGAGTTATTGACCACCTTGGCACTCACATAATCAAACCGGTTGATAATGGCGGGATCCCGGAGTTCGCGCACATCAAAAGAATATAAACTTTGATTGCGTTGCTCCAGTTTCTTACGCAGGTCCGCATTTTCACCGGCCAGGTCGGTATTAATGTCACGAAGGGAAAGGTATTCCCGTACGGTGCTCGAGAAACTAATGATACGGGCCGAAATCCGGTTCGAGGAATTAAAGAATTTTGTGCTTTGGCATTGGTTGTTTTCAACAATCAGCCAGGCACAAAAAAACTCAAGGGCAAGAAACGTGAAGAGTGCACGGTATGCGTAAACAAAATTGAGAAGC
>DATHFS010000367.1:0-2141 GCA_035317975.1 Cyclobacteriaceae bacterium
TTACTAAGCATCACCATGCAGTCCACCGCAAAAATGAAAATGAGAAACATCCCCACGCTGCTGCGCTATGTTGAACAATTCAAAACACTTCCCGTTTTGCTGGTGCAGGGCTTTGCGGCGCATTTGCTTTTTATGAAGGCAGTCAAAAAGGAAGGCGCGAACTATTTAGGATTGAGAAAGGAAGAATTTTACCCCATCCAGGACGACCAGGCCGCCTATTTCTATGAAGCCTGGAAGGACGTTCAGCCCGGTCAGGAGGTGTCTTTAAGAAACTTTGTTATGAACGTATGCCAAAATACGGCGTTGTGGGACAGTGATTTGACTGCGTTGCCGATGTTTGTGGATAGCGTAACAGAATACCTGACGGAATTAAATGGTGGGTCTTAAACAGGGATTCGGGAGCTTGCCACAAAGGCACAAAGACGCTAAGGTTATTTTTTTGCGCTCATGAATGCGAAGGGCAAAAAATTAAAGACTTAGAGTCTTCGTGTCTTCGTGGCCAATTTCCTGTGACTTTATCGCCTCCTTTGCATTATTACTAAACGAAACATGGCTGAGATGTCAGACGACGAAATACGACAGGAGTATGAGGTGCTGGATCAGTCGAAAAAAGAGGTGAAGGCCTTTGGCATCTTATATGAAAAGTATTTCGATCGTATTTTCCGTTTTATTTATCGCCAGACCGACGATGAGGAATTGACGGCTGACCTTTGTTCGCAGACGTTTCTGATTGCAATGAATAATGTCGGTAAATACGAATTCAGGGGGGTTCCCGTATCGGCCTGGTTTTATAAAATAGCCGGTAATGAAGTCAACAAGTATTACCGCAAGCGCAATACCGCTAAAGTCTTCAGCCTGGAAGAGGCCCGTGTCCGGGAATTGATCGCGCAGGAAAATGAAGACTATGATGAAGAGCGCCTGTTCAAGCTGGTAGAGTACATGAAGGACTTGCCGACGGATATGATTGAAGTTCTTCAACTCCGCTTTTTTGAAGGCAAGGAGTTCAATGAAATAGCGTTTATCCTGGAGATGTCGGAAAGCGGCGCAAAGATGCGCACCTATCGGGCCCTCGATCGGTTGAGGACCAAATTCAATTTAACGATCAAATACGATGGGAAAGAATGAAATAAAACTGCGACGGCACCTGGATCCGGCAGATATTCTGCGATATCACAACTACCCTGATCTGATGAAACGGCACGAGCGTTCGAAGCGGCTGAAGCGTGTGGTACGATTTTTTACTTTTTCGCTTATTGTCACCGTGATAGTTTTGTTGTTCTTGATTATTGTATCCTATCTATGGTTCGGGGTGAAAAAAAGGAGCGAGGAGTTTAAAGAGAGAAAACCCGGGGTCACCCAATCCGCCAAGCGGTAGAATTCGTTGGGAATTTCGATGTTCTTACTTGTGATTGAATCGGCTCATGGCGTGCTACTTCGTTTCGTACAGTCCATTGGGTTACCATTTTGTCTTACAGGATCTTTCAAAGGACAAAAAATAATTGAATAAGAGTACTAACGTATCCCGTAAGGGATGAAATACAGGTAACCAGAATAACGCATCGTGAGAAAAATCCCGTAGGGACGTGATATAGGGTACTCCGTAACGAGTGTGCAAAACGCCAACGATTTTAATATCTCGTCTCTACGAGACTTCTCCATACGCCGCATGATACTCTTTACCGACATTTTGTCCCTATGGGACATTTCTTGAGGAATATTTCTCTCCACCATTCGTGACTTTATGTTATTGTAATAATTATAGGATGAAAAGCACGACACGATTCATCGTATAAACTAAACCTCCATTATTATGAAAACGGAAGAAGCCACATCATCAACCTGGGAAGACCTGGTTTTTGAGAACCGGAACAGGGCGTACGGCGCGTTCGCGATCCGGAAATCGTATTCAGGATATGTTTCGGAAGCAGCACTCGCGAGCATGCTCCTGGCCATTCTGGTGCTGTTGGGTCCTCGTTTGATTTCCTTCCTGGTCGGTGAAAAGGCAACGTTGCCCAGTTTCATTAATGAGGATGTTTATCAACTGACCACAGCCCCCCTGCTTATTCCGGTCGTTGATCCTTTGAAACCGCCAACCACGCCCGCCAGGAAAAGCAAGAGCAATCTGGCCCCGGTGGTCACGA
>DATHFS010000368.1:0-2815 GCA_035317975.1 Cyclobacteriaceae bacterium
CTATTCTTTTGATCTCTGCGCCTCCTTTGCGTCCCTGCGCCTCTGCGGTTTATCGCCTTGTAGCAGTGGTCTCGCCACCGAAGGAATGGGAAGTGTTGCGAACGGAAGGATCTCCGTCAAAATTAATTGTGGCTCCAAAGCCTGCTGAGGCGTCAAGCTCTTTGGATGCATAAACAGACACATCAGACCCCATGTAGGCCTTCACCCATACTTTTTCACTTTTCAAGTGATTGGCCTTCACCGTCGATCCCATTTTGGAATTAACCTCGAACGTTTCAGTCGTTCCGGTTAAAACTACTTCGCTGCCCATACTGGAGTCCAGTTCCAATTCTTTCGTCGCGACATCAAGCCGCATTTCAGCGCCCATCTTTGAGACCAACAGGAGGGAAGGGGAGGTAATGGTGAAATCAGATACAACAGAAGCACCTGCCTCGACGTCAATTTTCGTCAGCTTCTTGAAATAGACTGTTACCTTGACATAACGCTGCTGGTGCGACTTTGAATCATTCCAATCGTTCCAATAATGCTTGTTGCGCAGTTTCATGTTGAGGTCTCCGTCGTCCGAATCGATCACTACCTCGCCTTCATCGACACCCGTGCAGACGATTTCAATCCGCTCTTTGTCGGATGCAACCAGGGTTACACGAAACGGTCCGTATGCCCGAAGGGTCTGAAAGGGCCGAATCTCAATTTGCTTTGATTGCGCCTGTGATGCCCCCGAAGCTACGAGCAGCAGTAGGGAGATGGTAAATTTGTGCATGGGGTCATTATTTGCGTATAAGACTCTATTTCAAGTGGAAGGGTTGCATCGGAGGCCTGAATAAATCGGTAAAAGGTAAGTGGTAAGCAGTAAGCGGTGGTTTTGTCCTAACTTTAATTATGCTTGGGTAACTTACCGGCAAACCGCATTCAGTGCTATAATCCAGTCGTCATTGTTTACACCACCGATTACCGATTACCGATCACCGATCACCGATTTCCGTATTTTGGGGGCAATTCTGAAATAAAAATTAATTAACGATGATCATCGCTTCCATCATGATAACAGCTCTCGTTCTTGCGACCCTGGTTTTCCTTCAACAGCCTCAATTTGGGAAAACTCCTTCCGGGGAGCGATTGGCACGCATTCAGCAATCACCCCACTACAGGAATGGGAAATTCCAAAATCTCAGCCCTACCCCCGACTTATCCGAAGGGGTTGGCTATTACACGGTGATGAAAGAGTTCCTTTTTGAGAAAAGCAAAAGGAGCGAGCCTCGTGAGCGATTGCCATCCAAAAAAACGGATTTACTACAACTCCGCCCTGATAGCAATGTGTTGGTATGGTTCGGACACTCTTCCTATTTTATACAGATAGACGGAAAGAAAATTTTGGTCGACCCCGTTTTCAGTGGATCAGCATCGCCCATCAAATTCACTACCCCCAGCTACCCCGGGAGCGATGTTTATACCACGGATGACATTCCTGAAATTGATTACCTCTTCATTTCACACGATCATTGGGATCACCTGGACTTTGATACTTTGGTGAAGTTGAAGCTCAGGATCAAAAAAGTAATAACCGGGCTGGGCGTAGGAGCCCATTTGGAATATTGGGGCTACAATAAAGACATCATTGTCGAGAAAGACTGGAACGAAGAAGTGATTTTAGATCATGGATTTACCGTGAACACCACTCCCGCCAGACACTTTTCAGGACGGGGATTGAAGCGAATGAAATCAATTTGGCTGTCCTTTGTGTTGCAGACACCCGGCATGAAAATCTTCATGGGGGGAGATTCAGGGTATGATACTCATTTCAAAGACATTGGAACTACCTACGGCCCTTTTGATCTGGTGTTGCTGGAGTGTGGTCAGTATAATAAAAACTGGAAATACATCCACATGATGCCGGAAGAAGTAATTCAAGCCGGCCTCGACTTAAAAGCAAAAAGACTCATGCCCGTACATTGGTCAAAATTTACATTGGGTCAACATGCCTGGGATGAACCGGTTATCCGCCTCTTGGAAGCGAACAAAAAAGTGAATCTTTCCGTGTTGACTCCGATGATCGGGGAGGAGATTAATCTCAACAGCGAAATAAAGACTTCCGATTGGTGGACTGCAGTAGGGTAAATGGTTTCAGGTCAGAGGCAACAGAGAGTCATAAGGGGAGTGGGCAACCAGTTTACTTCCGGAATAAATAATACCTTTGATCAGTTACCAGGGATAGTAAAAGACCGAGGAACCCAATCCATCCAATATGAGAAACGTTTTCACCCTAGCTTCTTGCTCTCTACTGATCCTCCTATTGCCCTTTACAGCGTGCCGCCAATCACAATCCAAGGTCGGGTCGGGTCCGGAAAGTGCCCTTTCCACTTTTGAGTTGGAGCCGGGATTCAAGATTGAGTTACTCGCTGCCGAGCCGCTGCTCGGTGACCCCGTGGATATGGAGATCGATGAATATGGCCGGCTTTACGTCGTTGAAATGTTTGGATATCCCCTGGATAAAAGCGGCACAGGCAAAATAAGTCTCCTCACCGACACCGATGGTGACGGGCGCATGGACAAGAGCACTGTTTTTGCGGAAGGCATGGTGCTGCCCAACAGCATTATGCGGTGGAAGAAGGGTGTTATCGTAACCGACGCTCCGAACCTGTTGTATTTCGAGGATGCCGACGGTGATGGCAAGGCGGAAATCAGGGACACACTGCTTACCGGATTTGCATTGTCAAACCCTCAGCACAACCTCAACAGTCCGTTGCTGGGTATCGATAATTGGATTTACCTCGCCCACGAAAGCGCCGTTGGCACCGATCGCTACAAAGAAGAATTT
>DATHFS010000369.1:0-6191 GCA_035317975.1 Cyclobacteriaceae bacterium
ACGTTGGAATCAGTAACCGATTACAAGTGCTTCAAATCTGCCAATTGATCCAACACCCATCCCGTAATACTCAACCGGTCACGCGTTGCAGGCACCACTTCGTGCTCAATCTTGTCGCTTCGAAAGCAAACGAGTCTCCCGGCAACCGGAAAAACATCGATGGGACCATCGGACAGGTGCAACCTGAGTTGACCTCCTTCTTCCTCTTTCCAATCCTCATTCAAGTAGAGGATCACTGACAGCCGTCGATGGTCATCCCCTCGAAACTGGTCGAGATGGCGCATGTAGGCGCTGCCTGAAGGATAGAGGGTCAGATGCACCTCGAAATCTTTAAGGCTCAGGAATAAACTCCGATTGATATAGGAAATCATCGTGTCCAACTTGTCCAGATACACTTTCAATTCCCGGCCTGCTGCGTGGCGATCGATCCATTGGACATAGTCTCCCCGGATAGTTGAATGGATCTTTTTTTCCCGTTCTTTCCCAACGCCTGCTTTTTTAAATTGTAACAATCCGCCTTTGAACTCGTCGAGTTGAAGGATCGCAGCGACTTCCGAAGGCGATAGGAATGTGTCGATGATGGCGTAGCCTTGTTGGGCAAGTCCGTCTGCCACCTTCTCATACAGGGAATTCATGGCACGAATTTAATAGCTTTGAACTCAGGTATTTCATTGTAAACTTTCTGATGAGACAATTTTCCGTTTTCCCCGTACTGGCCCTGATCCTTTCCTGCTGCATACCCAAAGAGCAAGTCGTCCTTCGGAAGATCAGGAATGTGGTCATTGACACGATAGAGGAAGGGACTCCGCTGCTCAGCGGCGAGGCCGTCTTCTATAACCCCAATGCGATCCGGATGAAACTCAAAGAGATCAACATAGAAGTGTTTGTCGATGGCGAAAAATCCGCTCATGCGGACCAAAAACTAAATTCTGTGATTCCCTCGCATGATGAGTTCACTGTTCCGTTGAAAATCCGCCTTACGCTGAAAAAGACCGGGCTGTGGGACACCGTCCTCAACCTGCTGAGTGGAAAAAAATACGAAATACATTACAAGGGATATATTCGCGTTCGTGTCCATGGCATTGGCGTGAAAGTCCCGGTTGATTATACCGATGAAATAAGGCTGAAAATCTAAGCCTGTTGGAATCAATCCTGATTCCTTTTATCTTCCGTTTCTGCAACTCTTTTTATTATGAAAGTCAGCCGCCTTCTGATTTTGTTGCTTTTTTTGGCCGGTATGCGCTGTACGCCTACGCCCGTTAGCAGCCCACTTAAATTCGCCATCCGGTTTACGAAAGAAGTCGCCAATCAGGCCCAGGATGGCCGCCTTTTACTGATGTTGTCAACGAATGACAAATCAGAGCCGCGTTTTCAGATCAATGATGGACTCGATACACAATTAGTGTTTGGAGTGGATGTGGATGGAATGCAACCGGGACAAGAAATCATAATCGACAGTGAGAATGCGTTTGGTTTCCCTATCCGGTCAATTAAAAATATTCCTCCCGGAGTGTATTTTGTACAGGCTTTAATCAACCGGTATGAATCGTTCAAACTAAAAACAGGGCTAACCGTCAAGTTACCTCCGGATCAGGGAGAAGGACAACAGTGGAACCGTAAACCAGGTAACTTTTATAGTCAGCCTCAAAAGATCAATGTGGACCCGTCAAAACCGGAAACCCACACGATTTCGATGGATCAAAAAATACCACCCCTGGAAGAACCGAAAGACTCAAAGTATGTGAAACATATCCGCGTCCAAAGCAAATTACTCAGCGAGTTCTGGGGCCGTCCAATGTCAGTTGGCGCGCATGTGCTCCTTCCGGAGGGATTTGATGAACATCCTGCAGCCCATTATCCATTGATGATCTTCCATGGTCACTTTCCTTCTGATTTTGGAGGATTTAGCACAACGCCGCCGGCGCCCAACATGGATACTTCGGACTACCTTCCGAGATTTGGAATCTACGGATATAATAAATTTCAAAAGCAGGAAGCCTATAATTTCTACCAGCAATGGATTGGTAAAAATTTTCCTCGCTTCATCGTGATCGAAGTACAACATGCTAATCCTTATTATGATGATTCCTACGCTGTAAATTCTTCGAATCTGGGCCCGTACGGGGATGCGATTATGCATGAACTCGTGCCGGAGATCGAGAAAAAATTTCGCGGCATCGGACAAGGATGGGCGCGGTTTACGTATGGAGGATCTACCGGTGGCTGGGAAGCCTTAGCAGTGCAGCTATTTTATCCGGATGAATTCAACGGATGCTTCGCAGCGTGTCCCGATCCGATCGACTTCCGCGCCTATTGCCTGGTGGATATTTACAAGGACTCGAATGCCTACTGGTACTCCAGTCCATTCAAAAAGCTTCCCCGGCCCGCACACCGCAACTACCTCGGTCAAATCCAGAATACCATGGAGGAAACGAATCATTACGAACTGGCTCTGGGCACCAAGTCGCGCTCCGGCCAGCAGTGGGACATCTGGGAGGCGGTATATTCACCGCAAGGAGAGGATGGGTATCCAAAAAGAATATTTGATAAGGTCACCGGAACTATTGACAAGACCGTTGCCGAATACTGGAAAGAGCATTATGACTTAGGCTATATCCTTCAGCGCGATTGGAAATCCCTTGGACCTAAGCTGAAAGGTAAAATTCATATTTTCTGTGGCGATATGGACAGTTATTACTTGAACAATGCCGTGTACTTAGTGGAAGACTTCTTGAAAACAACAAAAAATCCATTTTATGCAGGGGAGGTGGACTACGGAGACCGGGCAGAACACTGTTGGAATGGCGATCATCATAATCCGAATTACATTTCACGGCTGCGCTATAACACGATGTATTTGCCAAAAATCCTGAAACGTATTTCAGAAAGCGCACCGAAAGGAGCAGATACCAAGAGTTGGGTCTATTAGGCTTAAACAACCTGCCACTTTCCCTCTTTGTTTTTTGCATACGATAGTCCATTGCTCATGCGATGTACTTGCCGGCCATCGGATTCTTTAACGCTTTCTTTCTCATAAATCCGAATGCCGTTGTTCTCTTTTGTCAGGAATAAAATAAGAGAATTCAATGTTGGAGAAATTTCATTCAAGGACTGATCCTCACTTTCCCTCATGAAGGCCTGGCTCATTTGGCACGTTTTTTTGATGCAAGGTATTCGGGTCAACCAATTTATTTGACACCTACTATGCCTTAAAGTTAAATATCTTCAAATTCTTTTTAATTCACTGAAGAACCTCTCATCATTTTATTTAAGAATCGATGAACGATTTTATCAACCTTGGTCGTTGTAGGTCAATCGCACCCTAACATGAAGATAAAATTTGCCTGTCTTGCGGTCGTAGTGATATTCATGATGGCAACCTCTTGCAGGCACGATCCGGTGGTGCCTTTAACCCCACAAATCTCCTTCAAAGATGATATTACCCCAATTGTCATCGGCAATTGTGCCCAATCGGGCTGCCATAACAGCGGGCGGGAGGGATTTGACCTGCTCAATTACCGGGAAGTTATGAATCATGTAAGTGCCGGCCAACCCTATAGCAGCAAGTTGTTTACCAGAATGGAAATCAACGGACCAAACGTTATGCCGCCGAATAGTCCGCTGCCCGACGAACAAGTGAAATTGGTTTATATATGGATCCTCCAGGGCGCCCAGGACAATTGACAATGAAAAGACTCCTCGTATTTCCGGTTGTTGTAGCCCTGGCTTTGCTTGCAAGCGCCTGCTACTATGATCGTTTTGAAGCCCTTCATCCATTGGTCGGCTTTGTCAATACGTGCGATCCCGCTCTGGATTCCACCTACACCGCCAGCATTCGATACATCATGGCCAACAGTTGTACATCTTGCCATAACAGCCAGTCGCCCCAGGGAAATGTAAACCTTGACAACTACGCCAGTGTGAAAGGATTTGTCGAATCGGGAAAATTGCTGGGTGCTATCGAGCATCAGGCAGGTTTTATAGCCATGCCACCGGCCACCCGGATAAAAGACTGTGAAATAGAGAAAATCCATGCCTGGATCAATGACGCACTAAAAGAATGATGGTATGACACGGAAGAAAATCCATTGCGTTTTTTTTGCTTTTATTTTCATGAATATTTCATTCGCCTGGGCTCAGGAAGATCTTATGGCCGAACTCAACAAGTCGTTGCCAAAAGACCAAGGTTTTCGGTCCGCTACCTTTAAAGGAACGAAGCTTGTCAATCTCCACACCGTTGAAACACTGGGAAGTGGTACGCTCGAATTTCGTATAGCACATCGTTTTGGGGATTTCTCTTCCGGAGCCAATAATCTCTGGGGCCTGGATGGTCCCGCTACGATCCAGTTTCATCTGGATTATGCGATTACCGATCGCTTGATGGTCGGCGTTGGACGGGCCTCCTATAACAAAATGTTTGATGCATTTGCTAAATATAAATTACTACGGCAGACAACAGACAATAGGATGCCTGTAACGCTTACTTTTCTTGGAAGTATGAACGTCACCTCAAACATCGACCCAAACAAAGCGCTGAACGGAGCAGACCGATATCAATACTTCAGCAGCCGGTGTGCCTATCTCGCTCAAGCCATGATTGCGAGAAAGTTCAATTCAAATTTCAGCCTGCAGGTATCTCCCCTCTATATCCATTACAATATGGTGAACGCCCTTACCGATCAAAATGACATCTTCGCTGTTGGGGTTTCAAGCCGATACAAAATTACCGGCAGTTTGGCGCTCACCGGCGAATACGTTTACCGCGTGAATAAATACTCCAGGGATTTCGATCTGTATCACAATGCGCTAAGCTTCGGCTTTGATTTAGAAACAGGCGGCCACATTTTTCAGGTTTTTGTGACCAATTCGATTGGAATCAATGAAGTCTCTGTTGTTCCATATACAGAATCATCGTGGTCCAAAAGTCAGTTCCGGCTTGGATTCAATATATCGCGTGTCTTTGGACTGACTCATAAATCCACCGCTATTCGTACCGCAGGGACTCAACGGGGTTAGCCGAAGCTGCCCGGTACGTATGCATACTGATGGTGATCCATGCAATCGCAATCACAATGAGACTGGGTACCGTAAAGATCCACCAGGAAAGTGAAATCCGGTTCGCAAATTCACTGAGCCAGTTATTCATCACCCACCAGGAAACCGGTACGGCCAGTCCGATCGCGACGGCCACCAAAATCGCAAAATCTTTGAACAGCAACGCAATTACCTGTGGCACCGAAGCACCCAGCACTTTGCGGACTCCAATTTCTTTAGTGCGTTGAACAACGGTATAGGATGAAAGTCCGAACAGACCAAGGCAGGCGATGAAGATAGCCAGCGCAGCAAAGACACCGAAAACTTTTCCGAATTGCTGGTCTGCCTGGTATTGCTGATTGTAGTACTGATCCAAAAAGAAAAACTGGAAAGGATTGCCCGGAAAATAGGTTTTGAATTTTTCTTCCGCCAATGCTATCGTCTGCTGCATGTCTTCCGACTTTACTTTGAGCGAATAGAAACTGGTGGCATCGGGTATCAGGCGGAAGATCAGCGGCTCAAAATCTTTCTTCAATGACTCCTGACGGTAATCTTTCAGCACACCGACAATCTTAAATGTATCACCCCAGAAATAGATCTTTTCTTCCAGCGCTTCTTCCATTGATTTGAACCCCATGAGTTTGACAGCCGACTCATTGAATATCACGCCGGCCCGGTCCGTCTTCCGGTCCCTGGAAAAATTCCGGCCCGCTATCATATTGAGCTGAAAAGTCCCGACAAAATCGTAATCGATACCCAAAACACGATATTGATTTCCCTTCTCCTCGCTATCCCCGATCCGGCGGATGCCACCGGCATTCCAGTTCGGCTTGCGTCCTGGCACAGAGGTGGAGGCACTTACTTTCAGAATCTCAGGATAGGCGAGCAAGTCATTTTGAAAGGCCTGAAAATGGCTGTCGTATGTCGAGTCGCTGATATTCGGTCCGTTCAGTACGAGTGTCCGCTCAATATTGACCCCCAGGTCGCTGTTTCGCATATAGCTGAGCTGACGGTAGACTGTAAACGTGCCGACGATCAGTGTAATAGACGCCAGGAACTGAAAGATCACGAGTCCTTTCCGCAAGTAGCTTCCGCGCGACGACGCCTGAAGCCTTCCCTTCAGGACCAGCACCGGTTTGAACCCGGACATAACGAAG